>CALWEB010000034.1 GCA_944376955.1 uncultured Agathobaculum sp.
TGGGGTTGGCGGGGCTCGAACCCACGACCTCTCGCGTGTGAGGCGAACGCTCTGACCAGCTGAGCTACAACCCCGTTTGTTCGGTTTACCTTATTACTATACCAGAAACAAACGGGGTTTGCAAGCCCTTTTTTTCACTGCTGCTGGTTTTTATCCATCTGGCCGAGCAGTGCCACGATCAGCGCGATCACCGCCAGCACAGTAAAAATCCCTGCCATGCCCTGCCCGAGCAGCATAATTGCCATCCGTACCGATTCACTCATATCCAGCGCTCCTTTCTCACATAAAGAACCCAAGGATGACGCCGCCCGCGACAACCGATGCAATCTGTCCGGCGACGTTCGCACCAACTGCGTGCATCAACAAATGGTTGGTCTTATCCGCTTCTACCCCCAGCTTTTCGATCACGCGCGCGCTCATCGGGAAAGCCGAAATGCCCGCCGCGCCGATCATGGGGTTGACCTTGTTCTTGCAGAACAGGTTGAGGATCTTGGCAAACAGTACGCCGCCGACCGAATCCAGCACAAACGCCACCAAACCAAGGCAAAGAATGATAAGCGTATCCACCGTGACGAACTGCTCCGCACGCATGGAGAACGAAATCGTGATGCCAAGCAGGAGCGTGATCAGGTTTGCCAGTTCGTGCTGCGCGGTCTTGGACAGACTCTCCAACACACCACACTCGCGAATCAGGTTGCCAAACATCAGGAACCCAACGAGCGACACCGACGCCGGTGCCACCAGTCCCGCCACGATCGACACAACGATCGGGAACAGGATACGCGTGCGGCGGCTGACCTTGCCTGCCGCATAGGGCATTTTCATCGCGCGCTCCTTTTTGGTTGTCACCAGTTTAATGGCAAACGGCTGGATGATTGGCACCAGCGCCATATAACTGTATGCCGCGACCGCGATTGCGCCGACATATTTTGAGCCCAGCACCTGCGAGACCAGAATGGACGTCGGGCCGTCCGCCGCACCGATGATGCCGATGGCTGCCGCATCGATGATGTCAAACCCGAATGCAGCAGCCGCGATGATGGTCAGGAAAATACCGACCTGCGCCGCTGCGCCGAACAGGAACAACTTGGGGTTGACCAGCAACGGCCCGAAGTCGATCATCGCACCGATGCCAATGAACAACAGCAGCGGGAACGCCTCGCTGACCTCAATACCGCTTTCAAACAGCCACTGGATGATGCCATGTGTCTCGCCCACGCCCTGCGTGATCTGGTCGATCACGCCCGACATAGGCAGGTTGACCAGAATCGCGCCAAAGCCCATCGGCAGCAGCAGTGCCGGCTCATACTGTTTCTGGATCGCCAGCCAGATCAGCACCCCGCCGACGCCGTACATCACCGCCTGCTGCCACGTCACCGACAGCAGTCCTTCGTATAAAAATTCCATATCGTCCCCTCCCAACATAACGCGCAGCGTTCATGCAATCCGTCAAAAGGCAGGACATGCGCCTGCCTTTTGACACCCCGACCCAGCGGCCCGGGGCCGCGTCATTCGGGTATCGAAAACCGGTTTCTGCGGAACCGGTTTTCGTATATAGGGGACTTGTGAAGTCCCCCATATGCAAACAGACCTGCGTTTCCCTTTCGGAAAACACAGGTCTGGTCATTTCAGGCAACAGCCAGAACGGGATCGGATGCCCCGTCATGCTTGTTGGCGATGCCGCGCGGAAGTCCGCGCCGACTACTCCCCTTTGTTTGGCATCATCTTATCATGGCCGGGGCGCCGCTGTCAACCCTTGTTTGCAGGATTTTTTCAACAAAATCCGTGTTTGGTTCAGTCGCTGGATGCGCTGTCTGCGGTCGGCTGCGTGCCAAAGATATCCGGGTTGGCGGCCTTGTGCTGCTGCCACAGCGTGCGCGCAGCCGTATTGTTGCCTGCCATCTCCTTTTCCACCGCGTCCGCATCCTGCTGCCAGCGTTTATCCAGCTCGGCCAGAATGCCCTCGGTATATGCACCGTCGCTTTTCGCCAGATACCACACCAGTGCTTCCACCGTACACGTCGAAAAGTCGCCCGTCTCCTTGCACATCATATAGGTATAGGGATCAGCGAACCATCCCATGCCATCAAATGCCACTGGCAAATAGATCGGCTGTGCCACGTCGCCCAGTTGAACCGCTTGCATCGTCAAATCCACCGCGCCATCCGCCCAGCTGTATGTAAAGGTATATCGTTTTGTCACCGGATGGACGACAATATCCTCCGCTGTGCCGCCGGACAGACCGAAGATCCACTCTGCTGCCTGCACCGGATCGCGCAGCGCCGTATTTGCAGTATCTGCAAGAAGTGCTCCCACGCGGGTTTGATCAAACTCCGGCATTCCCAATGTATTTCCATAGCGCAGGTCAAACTTTTCGCGCGAATCGGTCGGTGTGGTCTCATCGAGCTGCCATTCCTGACGGATCAGATGATACCCACCGTAAGACGAAGCCTGCACGCTCTGCACCGCGCGGTACGGGCGGTTGTCCGCATCCCACAGCGCAAACACCACATCCGCGGCATTCCCGCGCACCAGCGTCACACTGTCCTCAACCCAAACCGAACGGTTGCCTGCATAATGGGCCGAGCCGTCCTGCGGCGCGATGCTTTGCAGATAGGCGGTCATGCGCGCCTGCATCTGCTCGGCGTCCGGTGACACAAGCGAAAAATCACCCGTGCCCAACGCCTGCGCCGCCTGATACATTTCGGTATAGGCCGCCGCGATTGCCTCGTCCGACGGGTCATACTGCACATCGGACGCAAACGCCAGGTAATAGGTCAGGCCGTCCCGCTCGGAAAGTTCTTTGCACGGCACCGGGAAGCCGGCTTCCCAGTCCTCCCCAAACTGCGCTTGCAGCGCCGCGGTCGCCTCCACATGCAGCGTCATCACCACGCCGCCGTCGGTCGGGTCGTCCGAGAGGCCCGGCAAAGCATTCTTCAATCCGAATTTTGCCACATTGTCCGCGTCCTCCTTGACGTAGCCCTGTCCGACAAACGACTCAGGCAGCGTCAGCGTATAGCCGTAAGCTACATTGGTGTATGTGCTGGACGTAATCGTGTGGTCTGCCGGTACTGCGACACTCTCAGCCGCCAGCCGGTAAACGAAAGCTGCGGTATATTCCTGTACGATGCCGGTATACGCACTGGTACGGTAGGTAACGGTCACGCCGCGGTAGATCTCCGCCGGGAACGTCGAGGACAGCGCTTCCGCCGTCAAATGCTCGACTTTGTACAAGTACACTGCGCTGCCGCGGCCATACACGTCGGTAAAGCGGATATTGGTCTGCTGCGTCTCCTTGTCGGTGTATTGCAGCGTGCCGTCCGCGCGGACGACCGCATCGGTCAGCACAGCGTCGGTCTCGGCCAGCTTGCCGTCCACGGGTTCCAGTTTGATGGTCTGCCCGGCTTCGAGCAGCGGGATGTCGCCGTTTGCGTTCTCAATCGCCTGCGCGATGGTCGCGCCGACGGGCAACTCTCCTTGGCTTGTCGGGTTGTCGCCCTCGACCAGATAGGCGTGGAAATTCTCGTCGAACTGCGTCGTCAGCCCCACCGGCAGCCAGTAACCGTCTGTTTTGCGCATCTGCACATCGACCGACGGGCTATTATCGGTAAAGTGCAGCCGCACGACCGCTTCCATGTCGCCCTCGGAAACCACTTCGCTGGTGAACCAGCGTTCCATCGTGTAGCGGTGCTGATTGCCCTCGATATTCTCGACATTCTCGCCAAAATAGCTGAAAACAGTCTCAACCGCGTCTTGCACGCGCGTCAGCGTATCAAGGGACGCGCCGTTGAAGTCGTTTGCGCCTTCCGGGATGGTCGGCCACGGCAGGCCCGAGTCGTAATAAAGTTTAAAAAGATCACTCTTTGTATAATTACTTGCCGCTACCTCGGTGACGCTGTAAATCACCCGACGACCGCCGGCTTGCGCCGTGGTGATCAGAAAGGCGCTGCGCAGATCGGTCGCACCGCCGCCATACATCTGGAACACGGCGATATACTCACCGCCACTCGTCGGCACGAGCGTATAGCCCCGGTAGGACGGGGACGAGCCGCCGTACTTCCAGTTAAAGCCACCGTCGGGCAGCGGCCTGTCGATGCGAAATTCCTCCTGCTTCTGCGCGGTCAGGATGGGATAGATGAACTGGCCGCTCTTGTGCGTCACGCCGCGCGCGTACTGCCCCGCGAGGTCAGCGGCGGTGCGCGCGTTTTTGCCGCCGTCATAGGTGAAGTCTTGCGGCAGCCAGCCCGCGTCGAACTGGTTGACCATCGTGATGGTCACTTCGCTGTAATCGGGGAACATGATGGTGACATCCCAGATGTCGTCGCCGACCGTCTGGCCTTTGGACACATTGCCAATGGAAGATGTGGCTTGCAGATGCAGCAGCTCGGTTGCCGCGTCCACAGGGTCGCTCCACTTTTGCTGCTGTTCTTCGGTCAGCGCCATGTCGCCAGCCGCAATCGGGTCGGGCAGGCCGAGGTCGTTTTCATACAGGATGCGGAACTCGTCGAGCGAGGTCACGCCGTCCGGCGCGACCGGCTCGACCCCTGCGACCTGCCAGCCGTCCGCGCCTTGCTCAAAGGTCAGCTTTTCGCCCGTGCGGTACGGCACGACCTCGTCCGGCAGGTTGTCGAACCGCACGTCGTACAGCACATAGGTGTCCTTACCATCCAGCTTTACCGTGTAGCCGAGGTTTTCCGTGCGCTGCGCCCACTGTTCCGCGAGCGCAAGGCGCGTCTCCTCGGTCAGTTTATCCTTGCTCTCCCCTACCGAAAACGTGCAGCCCAGCGTGCCGACCAACACCGCCGCCGCTACGACCAGCGCAATGCCGCGCTTTTTAACTTTTCTGTCAAACAATCCTTCGAAACGTCTCATCAGCGTCTCCTTATCTCCGGTAAAGCACGACACCAACGCGCGCTTTTTGACCTGCGCTTCCACCGAACGCAGGATGGTTTCGCCATAAGCGCGGCGCGCAGCCACATCCATGCCACGCACCACCGCGTCATCGCAGGCCAGCTCAACGTCCTCCTGCGCAAGGCGCGCCAGCAGATGTACCAGCGGGTTGAACCAATGCACCGCCCGCGCCGCGACCAGCGCCAGCTTGAGCCACAGGTCGCCCCGCTTGTAGTGCGTCAGCTCATGCCGGAAAATGAACACCGCGTCCTGCTCGGACAGCGCTTCGTCCGGCAGATAGAGTGCGGGCTGCAGGAACCCCGCCAGCATGGGGCAGTCCGCCGCGGACGTGACCCGCAGCGGGATGTCCCGGGTGATGCCGAGCGACCGCTTTTGCTCGTCAAACACGGCCAGCAGCGTGTCCCCCTCCGCCGGATGGCTGCTTTGTTCCAGCACATAGTGGAATGTCAGATAATGGTACAGCTGCCAAACCGCAAAGGACAGTGCCCCTATGCCCCACAGCACCAGCAGCACCCATCCGACGTCAAACGTCTGGACTGTTGCCGGACCGTTGGTCCGCTGAAGCGCCTGCGCCTGCTGCTGCGTTACCCAATGGTCGGTGGTGATCTCACCGTCCAGCTCCAGCACAGGCAGTCCGGCCTGCTCGAGCCGGTCGGGCGTGAAGTCCGTCTGGGTCAGATAGGTCGTGCGCGGCGCAACCTGCACCGGAGGGTCGGGCAGCGTCAGCTGCACAGGCACCAGCAGGCGCAGCGCGAGCACCGCCCACACCAAGCACATCGCGCGCGCGGGATAGCGTTTTTTGAGCGCCTTACGCAGCAAAAACAGCATGAGCGCCACCGCAGACACGGTCAGCCCAACCTGCACAAGCGCCAGCAAAAGTTCGTTGCCTTTCATATCCTACCCCTCCATTCCTACCGTCCCTGCGCATCGAGGAAGGCGCGCAGTTCATCGAGGTCGTTTTCGGTCAATGCGCCCGCGTCCGACAGGCTGGCCATCAGGTTTTTCACCGATCCGCCGCACAGCCGCTCAACAAAGCTGCGGCTCTCGCGCTGCAAGTATTCCTCCTGTGTCACGCGCGGTGTGTACAGGTTCTGCCGTCCCTCCTTTTCACACGAAAGAAAGCCCTTGTCGCACAGCCGCGACAAAAAGGTTAAAACGCTTGTCGCTTTCCAGTCGCTCGGCACCTTGTGCTGCACCTGCGCCGCGGTTACGGGCGGCTCAAGCGACCAGACGGCCTGCATTACTTCAAGCTCCGCATCGGGCAGGCGTTTGCTTTTATCCATACCCTCTCCCTCCTTTTTCTACAAATGTAAAATCTTCTTTGTGCCTATATTCTACAATAGTAGAAATTGAAAGTCAAGTCATACTTTGTTTACACTTTGAAAATTGACAAATACCCCTGTTTTGCGCTATGCTTATACCATAGAAGCACAATCCCCAGACCGACAAAGGAGTCGAACTTATGCGAAAATCCATGGCGCTCGGATTTGCCATTTGCAGCACGCTGCTGCTGATTTTATTGTTCCTCGCCGGGCGTATGTTGTATATTAAATTCTACCACCAGTCCTATGCAGACATCACAGATAAAACCACACAGACTGCGGTCACGCTGACCGAAAACCAGACCGAACTACAAACCGTCACCGACCCGGATCAGCTTGCCGGCATCACCGGGCTGCTGTCCAGCTACACTTACACCCAGTACCCGCACCTGTTTAAGCCGGATGCGGAAAAGCTGATGGGCAACCTGCTGACTGTGACCTTCGAAAACGGCAACTCGATCGGTGTCAATGCGGACGGTTATGTGTTTGTAAACGGCGAGCTGCGCGATATTGAAGGCAGCCGCGGGCAGGAGTTTTACCACAAGCTATATCTCCTGTTCTATCCGAACGCCGGCTGACGCTGCTGGCTACATGTGCTTGTAAGGGGGATTTGAAACGATGCGGGAAGTGCTTTTGGATGCAGAATTGTTTTACACGCGTGCGCAGGTGCATGATGCGCTGGCGCAGGCATTTGGCTTTTCCGCGGACTATGGCAGAACGCTGGACGCGTTGTATGACCTGCTATGCCTGTGTCCGTCCACGCGGCTGACACTGCGGCACGCCGAACTGCTGGTGGACACCTTGGGCAACTATGGCGAGCTATTGCTGCGTGTCATGGCGGGTGCGGCGTCGGAAAATCCGGAATTGATGCTGAATTTCGAATAAAAACTGCAAAAGGGCGTGCGTTGCACGTCCTTTTATGGTTTCAGATGCGTTTTCCGCTGAATTTCTGCGCTGCTGCGGGGCAGCCCTCCGCGATGATGCAGGCCGCCGCGTCCACCGCATCCGCGCAAGCCTTGTCAATGCCCTTCTGCTCGTCCGCTGTGAACTTGCTCAGCACCCACGCCGCAAGGTCGTATTCCGGATGCAGCTTTTTCCCCACGCCGATTTTGACGCGGGGAAACTCCTCGCTGCCCAGATGGTAGATGATGTTTTTCAGGCCGTTCTGCCCGCCCGCCGAGCCCTTCGGACGCACGCGCAGCGTACCCACATCAAGCGATACATCGTCCGACAGCACAATGATGCGCGCGGGCGGGATTTTATAAAACGCGGCCGCGTCACGCACGGCCTCCCCGGACAGGTTCATAAAGGTCTGCGGTTTCATCAGCAACACGCGCGCGCCGCCAAGCGTTGCCTCGCCCACCAGCGCCTTAAACTTCATTTTGTCAATTTTACAGCCGCTTCGCGCGCAGTAGCTTTCCAGCGCGCGGAAACCCGCGTTATGGCGGGTGTTCTCATATTTGCTGCCCGGATTGCCCAGTCCAACGACCAGCCATTCAACCGGCTGCACCGGCTGGGCTGCGGCCGCCGCCTTCTGCTCGTCCAGCTTTTTGAAAATATCGAATACTGACATGATTTCACTCCAAAACAAAGCGCCTCCCCCGCAGGGAGGCGCTTTTTCTTTTTTTACTCGACGGAAAGGATATAATAGTAGACCGGTTGCCCACCATCGATCACCGAGATTTCGAGTTCCTTGTTTTCCTTGCGCAGCAGCGCTTCCACCTCGGCAGCCTGCTCCGCAGAAACGCCTTCGCCGTAGATAACGGTCGCAAACGCGCTGTCATCGCGCACCAGCTCACGCACCAGCTTTTTGAGGACGGAAGTCTCGCGCCCGCTTGCGCACAGCTTGCCTTCGCTGAGAGACAGATACTCGCCCTGTTTGATTTTCTTGCCGTCAAACTCGCTGTCCCGCGCGGCGTAGGTCACCTGACCGCTGCGCACATGGGCCGCGGCATCGCGCATGGCCTGCACCAGCAGGGTTTCGTCCTCCGTGTCCGGGTCAACCGCCAGCATCGCGGAGATGCCCTGCGGAATGGTCTTGGTCGGCACGACGACCACCTTTTTCTCCTCAGACAGGTGAACCGCCTGCTCTGCCGCCATGATGATGTTCTTGTTGTTGGGCAGGACAAACACGATCTCCGCCGGGACGGCGTCCACCGCGCGCACAATATCATCGGTCGAGGGGTTCATGGTCTGGCCGCCCTGTACCACCACATCCACGCCCAGATCGGTAAACACATTCTTGAGGCCCTCGCCTGCGGCAACCGTCACGAAACCGAATTTCTTTTCCGCCGGGACGATCACGCGCTCGGCCGGTGCGTCCGCCGTGCCCTCAATCACCTTGGCGGTGTGCTGCTCACGCATGTTCTCAATCTTGACGGTCAGCAGCGGGCCAAATTTGAGGCCTTCCTCCAGCGCGCGGTTGGGCTGGTCGGTATGCACATGCACCTTGACGATGTCATCATCCTCGACCACCACCAAGCTGTCACCGATTTCGCCCAAAATCGACCGCAGACGGCCAACATTGCGCGCTTTATCCTTGCGCGCGGCAATAAACTCGGTGCAATAGGTGAAGGTGATATCCTCATCTGCAATCGCGGCGAAATCCGCAGCCGCCTTGGTCGGTTCCGCTGCTTTGCGCTCCTTGTGGATGCCGCGCAGCGCGTCCAGCATCCCTTCCAGAATCGTCAGATAGCCGAAGCCGCCTGCGTCCACCACGCCCGCTTTTTCCAGCACAGGGTTCTGGTGTACAGTTTCCTCGAGTGCCTGCCGCCCGCAGGTCAGCACGGTTTCCAGCACCTGCTCAGCCGAAAGGGCGGGATCGGCCTGACAGGCCTCGACCGCCTGCTGCGCGGATACGCGCGACACGGTTAGGATGGTGCCCTCTGCCGGTTTCATGACTGCCTTGTACGCGGCCTCCACGCCTTCGCGCAGCGCCAGTGCCAGTTCACGGCCACCGGCCTCGTCGGTTTCGCGCAGCCGTTTTGCCACGCCGCGGAACAGCAGCGATAAGATGACGCCCGAGTTGCCGCGCGCCCCGCGCAGCAGGGCAGACGCGGTGGTATCGACAGCTTTGGCCAGCGTCGGCTCGGCCAGTTTTTCCATTTCAGCCATCGCGGAGGCCATGGTCATGGACATATTGGTGCCCGTATCGCCGTCCGGCACCGGGAAAACGTTCAGTTCGTTAACCTGCTCCTTTTTTTCGGCAATGGCCAGCGCGCCTTCGATCACCATGGACTGGAATAATGCGCCGCCTATTTTCTGATCTGCCATTTGCTTA
>CALWEB010000035.1 GCA_944376955.1 uncultured Agathobaculum sp.
ATCCAGACCCGCCGCCGCAACAAAGAGGCCATCTACCGCTTCTGCTATTTTCTTGCAGAAGTCTATCATGCCGAACGCGTTGCCAACATCGCGCCCAAGCACATTTTTGCCTACACGGAATTCCTCAAGGAAAACCGCCGCGCGGCGTCCACCATCAAAACCGACCTCGCCGCCATCCGTTTTTTCCACGACCAGCTGCCGAGCCGCAAACACCCCAAGCTGCCGACCAACGCCATGCTTGATCTGGAACGGCGCTCGTTTGACAAAGTAGATCGTACTTGGCACGATGAAGAGGTCAACCGTATGATCGGCAAGGCGTGGGGCGAAGGCCGCGAGGACTACGCCGCTGCGATTTGTCTGGCACGGCATTGTGGGCTACGCATCCATGAGATCTTCCGACTGGACACCGCAACCGCCCAGAGGGCAATCAAAACGGGGCAGTTGACGGTCAAGGGCAAAGGCGGCAAAATCCGCACCGTTCCCCTGCCCCGCACCGCGCAGCTCGAATTGGAAGCCATGCTGCGGCAAACGCCGCGTGGGCACAAGCTATTCGTGTCGGATGCTACCCCGACCGACCTTGCGATCAACCGCTTCCAGTGCTTCCTCTACCGGCACCGTGACGCCGTGCAGATCGCCGACCGACATCGTCCGCTGACCTGCCACGGCCTGCGCCATACATACGCGGTCGAGCAGTATTTAACCTGCCGCAAGCAGGGGCTGGACGAGCACACCGCCTGCCGGCATGTGTCCCGCCTGCTGGGACATGAGCGCGAGGACGTGACGCGCATCTATCTTGCGTCCCTGCGAGAAGGAGGCGAGCGACATGACTGACAACCGCTGCACCTGTTATGATGATCTGCCGCTCATGCTGACCGTGCCCGAGGTGATCGATGTGCTCGGCATCGGCCGGAACACGGTGTATGAGATCATCCGCACGGGCGAACTGCCCAGCCGCCGCATCGGTAAACGCGGACAAATTCGCGTGCTAAAGTATGATCTCATTCGGTATATGGAAGGCGAACTATAATCCCATAAAACAGCAAAGCGGTACGGAGTATTCCGTACCGCTTTGCAATTATATTGGGTCCCTTCGATCGCTGATACCCAGAATGTAATCCGTCGTAGTTTTATAAAACCCTGCCAATTTGATCAAAACCTGTGTCGGAATATCGTTTTCTCCGGTCTCATATTTGGAATATCCGGTTTGTGACATTCCTAAAAATTTAGCAACCTGTGTCTGATTCAGGTCGGCATCCTCCCGCAAGTCTCGCAACCTGTTCATGGTGTTCACCTCAAGGTGAGTATGCCATAACCTAAAACAGGTTATTTACTTTTAACCTATTTCAGGTTAATATAAGTTTGAGGTGATTTTATGCCGGATTACAAAAAGATGTACCTGACTCTGTTCCGCGCGACCGAGCAGGCGATCAACACTCTGATCGAAGCGCAGCGCACATGTGAGGAATTGTATGTCAGCGAGCCGGAGACCGAGTTGCGGGTTGTTCCGCTGCCCGATCGCACAAAAGAGGAAAACCAATAGACAGCTTGCCGAAGAGGTAAGACTGCACAAAAAGGCTTAGACACTCCTCCGCAGCCCACTGCGGAGGAATGTCTGTTTTTTTATGTTTGATAATTTTCCGAATCTGCAATATATAACGTACGCCGCCATTCTCCGACAAACATGACACACAGCTGTCGCGTTCCTATGATATAATACAGACAAACGAAGCAAAGGCGGCGATGCAATGAAAATGGATCGGCTGATCGGCATTCTGTCCCTGCTGCTTCAGCGGGACAAGGTCACCGCCCCGGAGTTGGCAGAACACTTCGAGGTATCCCGCCGGACGATCCAGCGGGACATCGAATCCCTGTGCCGGGCGGGTATCCCGATCGCCACCGCGCAGGGAGCGGGCGGCGGCATCTCCATTCTGGAAGGCTACCGCGTGGACCGCACGGTGCTGACCGCACCCGAGATGCAAGCCATCCTCGCAGGTTTACGCAGTCTGGACAGCGTCAGCGGCACCCGCCGCTACGCGCAGCTGATGGAAAAGCTGTCCGCCGGCACGAGCGGACTAGTACCCGGCGGGTCACATCTGCTGATCGACCTGTCCTCATGGTACAAGACCAGCCTGCCGCCCAAGATCGAGTGTATCCAGCAGGCGATCGAGCAGCACCGCACCATCCACTTCACCTATTTCTCCCCCAAGGGCGAATCCGAACGGACAGTCGAACCCTACTATCTGGTGTTTCACTGGTCGGCGTGGTATGTGTGGGGCTGGTGCGAGCTGCGGCAGGATTTCCGGCTATTCAAATTAAACCGCATGACCGGACTTTCAACAGGTGACGCTTTTTCGCCCCGCCCCGCTCCCCTGCCCGATCTGGAACCCGCGCGCGTGTTCCCAGAAAAATACCGGGTCACCGTGCTTTTTGACCCATCCTGCCGCTGGCGGCTGGTCGAGGAATACGGCGCGGATCGCCTAACCGTAGAACCGGACGGCCGGCTGCGATTCACCGGCGGCTTTCCAGACGCAGAAAGTGTGCTGGGCTGGGTGCTGACCTACGGGGACAAGGCCGAACTGCTCGAACCGGCAGGGCTGCGGGAGCAGCTGCAAGATACGCTGCGCCGCACGCTATCGCAGTACGGACGAGAGGAGACATGACCAATGCGCTATGAATGGCTGGACGAGTACCTGCTGCAAAAGCGCGGCGTGACCAAGGACTATCAGCCGGTCTGGAACTGGATCCGGTACCACGTCGGCGGCAAAATGTTCGCGGCGCTGTGTCTAGACAAGGCACACGAGGTTTACTACATCAACCTCAAGCTGGAGGAAAGCGAGAGCGCATTTTTGCGCGGCCAGTATGCGGACATCCTGCCGGGCTATTATTCCGACAAGCGATGCTGGGTGTCGGTGAAGCCAGACGGCGTAGTGCCAGACGAACTGCTGCGCACGATGCTGGACAAGTCTTACGGTCTGACACTCGCGGGCATGAGCAAAAAGGCGCGACGGCTGGCGCTCGGCCTGTCCGCCTGCGGGCTGGAGTGCGCAGACTGCCCGCTCTACCAAGGCGACTGCCCCGGTTGCAACGAGTGCGGCGGCCGGGTGTTCCACACGTCACCGGGCAAACCCTGTCCGATTTTCGCCTGCGCAGTTAACCGCAAACACCGCACCGGCTGCGGCGGCTGCGCCGACGCGCCCTGCGCACTATGGGAACAGGTGCGCGATCCGGCGCTGAGCGA
>CALWEB010000036.1 GCA_944376955.1 uncultured Agathobaculum sp.
CTGGCCGCCGGACAGCTGGGCGGGATAAGCGTCCGCCTTGTCCGCCAGACCGACGCGCTTCAAAAGCCGCATAGCGGTTTCGCGCGCTTCTTCCTTGGTGGCCTTTTTCAGTTCGGTCGGCGCCAGCGTCATGTTGCCCATGACGTCCAGATTATTAAACAGGTTGAACAGCTGGAACACCATGCCAACGTTTTCGCGCACCTTGTTGATATCCGTGCGCTTGTCGGTGATGTCGTAGCCATCTACCACGACCGTGCCGCCGGAGATTTCCTCCAGACGGTTGAGGCAGCGCAGGAAGGTAGACTTGCCGCTGCCGGACGGCCCCAGAATGACGACGACTTCGCCCTCGTGGATATCAATGGAAACGTCTTTGAGTACTTCCAAATCCCCAAAGTTCTTTTTCAGATGGGAGACATGGATTTTTGCCTGCTTGTTATTCTCTGCCACGGTTGAGCCTCCTCTCCATGATCTTTGCAAAGCGGGACAGGATGGTAATGACGATCAGATACATGATGCCGACAATAAACCACACTTCGGAAGAACGCATGGTGTTGGCAACCACGTTTTTCGCGGTGTTGACCAGCTCCGGGAAACCGATGACCGACAGAATTGAGGTATCCTTGAGCGTAATGATGAACTGGTTGATGATCGAGGGGATCATCGTGCGGATGGCTTGGGGCAGCACAACCTTACGCATGGCCTTCCAATACGGCAGACCAAGGCTGCGCGCGGCTTCCATCTGCCCCTTGTCCACACTCTGGATACCGGCGCGGATGATTTCCGCCATATACGCGCCGCAGTTCAGCGCCAGAGCGATCGTACCAGCCTGCAGGGCGGAAAGGGTAAAATTCTTAATACCGAGCGTGCTGCTGACAAACTGCGGGAAACCGAAGTAGATAAAAAATGCCAGAACGATCATAGGCACGCCGCGGATCACATCGACAAAGATCGTCGAAAGGATATTGCAGACGCGGCTTTTGAACACACTCAGCAAGCCAAAAATCAGGCCCAGGATACAGGCGAAAAACAGGCCGCACAGCGCCAGCAGCAGCGTCTGCCCCATTGCCTCGAGCAGCAGCGGCCCATACGTGCTAAGGATTTTCATCAGCATGGGACATGACTCCTTTTCTTCTAAAAAATGAGGGGGCGCCGGAACCAACCAGTGCCCCCTGAAAATTCAGGTCAATCCGCTATGATCAGCCCAGGTACTTGGCGATGATCTCGTCGTACTTGCCGTTTTCCTTGATGTTGGCAAGGCCAGCGTTGAACATGTCGATAAGTTCCTGATTGTCCGGATTGAAGATCGCAAAGCCATACGGTGCGCCTTCATTGGCGGTGTCCTCGAGGATCTTGAGCGCCAGATCGCCTTCCTTGATGGAAGCAGCCATGATCGGGGTATCCTCGAAGCAGGCGACCGTCTGACCGCCGAGAACCGCCTGATACATCGTGGGCGAATCCTCGAAGTAGGTGATGTCGAAGCCGTACTCATCCTTCAGGCTCTCGGCGTAAGCCGCACCCTGCGTGCCGGTCTTAACCGCAACCATCTTGCCCTGCAGATCTGCAAAGCCGGTGATATCCGAATCCGCCGCAACGGTCATGATCTGGGTAGCCTGGTAGTAGCCGTCCGAGAAGATCCAGCCGCTCTCCTTGCGCTCGTCAGTGATGGAAGCGCCGGCGATCATGCCGTCCGCCTGACCGGACTGGCAAGCCGCGATCGCTGCATCCCAACCAAGGGACTTGATCTCATAGGCAAAGCCCTGATCTTCCGCAATCGCCTTGACGAGGTCAACGTCGATGCCGACAAAGTTGCCCGAAGCGTCGGTGTATTCAAAGGGCTTGAACACGGTGTCGGATGCAATGACCCAAGTCTTGCCATCGCCCGAAGCGCTGTCGGACGAATTGTTTGCCGCATTGGAGTCGCCACCAGACGAATTGCCGCCACATGCTGCCAGACCCAGCGCCAGGCTGGCCGCCATCAGCAGAGAAAGTACTTTTTTTCACTTGTGATTCTCCTTTTCTTTTTTTCTTACCCTCCGCATTCGCATTGCGTTTTCGCGCCTATGCAGTGCATCAGTCAAAGAAACTATAACAGGCGATGGAAGTATCCAGACAACCACCATCGCCTATCATGCCCAACCTATTATAACGTAAAATCAATTTTTCGTCAAGCGTACCGCCTGTTTTTGACAAAAAGGCCGGTCAAATGTGTTCAGCCGCCCGCAGGATTTCCTCCAGCGCAAAGTCGATGCCAAGCCGGCTGGTACACAGGGTTAGATCGTAGTTGGTCGCGTCGGCATAGTGGCGGCCGGTGTAGTGCGTGCAGTATGCGCTGCGCGCTTTGTCTACCGCCTTAATGTTGGCGCGGAGCTTTTCCGGTTCAGTGTCCTCCATCATGCCGCGCATCCGGTCAAACCGCCATTCAAAATCTGCGTGGACGAATACCCGCAGGCAGTGGTCGAACTCGCGCAGGATGAAATCCGCGTTGCGGCCGACGATGACGCAGCTTTCGCGGTCTGCGATCTCGCGGATGGCCTTGACCTGTGCTTCCCACAGCTTGTCGCTCAGGGGACGGTTGTAGAAATCGAACAGGCTCTGTGTTAGGCCGAAGCTGGTTGGCACGCGCTCATCCCACTTGCGCACCTGCGCGGGTGTCAGCCCTGCGGACGCTTTGGCGGTACACAGGATCAGATCCTTATTATAGAGTGGGATACCCAGCGCATCAGCCGTGCGCCGGCCGAGCTCGCCGCCGCCCGCACCGAACTGCCGGCTGATGGTAATAATCTTTTTCATGGGGTTTTCCTCCTGGTTTCCGTACCGGCGCCCGCGGCGGCCGGCTATGTTGCTTTTATTATAGCCGACCGAAGGGATAAACGCAAGCGTTGGACGCCGACCCCACTTGCGAAACCGCGCGGCGCTGTCCTATAATAAAGAATAGAAGAAAAAAAGGAGGGGTTTCTATGCGGATTTTGGTGGCGGAGGACGAACGTGACCTCAACCGGCTGATTTGCCGCACGCTGGAGCGCGCGGGATACAGCGTGGACGCCTGCTTTGACGGGGAGGCTGCGCTGGATTATCTGCTGGGGGCGGAATATGACTGCCTGCTGCTGGATATTATGATGCCGAAAAAGGATGGCCATGCGGTGCTGTGCGCGGTGCGGGCACAGGGCAATGCCGTTCCGGTGATTTTTCTGACCGCGCGCGACAGCGTGCAGGACCGGATCGAAGGATTGGACCTCGGTGCGGACGATTACCTCGTCAAACCTTTTGACTTTGATGAACTGCTCGCCCGCATCCGCGCGGCAACGCGCAAGTACGGCACGCAGAAAACCAGTGTGCTGACGCTGGCCGACCTGTCGGTGGACACCGGCAGCCACACGGTCACGCGCGACGGCAAGGAGATCCGCCTGTCTGCCAAGGAATACGCGATTCTGGAATATCTGATGCAGCATCAGGGGACGGTCATTTCCCGTGCCCGGCTGGAGGATCACATCTGGAATTACGATTATGCGGGTGGTTCGAACGTCGTCGATGTGTATATCACCTATCTGCGCAAAAAGATCGACAACGGCTTTGACAAAAAGCTGCTGCATACGGTCCGTGGCGCGGGCTGGATACTCAAGGAGGAACCGTGAAGCGATTTTCCGTCAAGCAGAAGCTGACATTATGGATTACCCTGCTCATGCTGCTGCTCACTACGCTGGTGCTGGTCTTTATGATTGTGGTGAGCAGTTCGGTCGTATCCGAAAACGCTTATGAGCAGCTGACCGGTACCGTGCGGGATAATCTGTCCGGGATTTCCCGGGAAAACGGCAATTTGCAGTTCAGTGAGGACTTTTCATTCACAAAGAACGGCGTATACACTGTCATATACAGCAGCAGCGGCGCGCTGCTGGCGGGACAGCTGCCCTTGTCCTTTCCGGAAACCCTGCCGTTTGAGAACGGCGCGATCCGGCTGGCCGAAGGGGACAACGGCAATTATCATGTATTGGATTTCTGGCTGCCGTTCGGCTGGGAGGACGGCGTTTGGGTACGCGGCATGATTCAGGAGCCGGACGTGGCCGATGTGCTGGACGATATGACCGGCATTGCGCTGCTGATCCTGCCGTTGATGGTGGTGGTCAGCGGTCTGGGCGCCTATCTGCTCGCCCGTTCTACTTTCCGTCCGATCGACAGCATCATCCGCGCGGCGGAGAACATTGGTGAGGGGCGCGACCTGTCCCGCCGTATCGGCCTGCCTGCTGGGCGGGACGAGATCAGCCGTCTGGGGCAGGCGTTTGATAATATGTTCGCGCGGCTGGAAACGTCCTTTGAGTCCGAAAAGCAGTTCACTTCGGACGCATCGCATGAATTGCGCACGCCGACTGCGGTCATCCTCGCCCAGTGTGAGGACGCACGGCGGCACGCTGAAACGCCGGAGCAGTATGCGCAGGCAATCGAGGTGATCGAACGGCAGGCGGGGAAAATGTCTGCTTTGATCAACCAGCTGCTGCAAATGACCCGTCTGGAACAGGGGACGCAGCGCGCCTCCTTTGAGTGGGCGGATCTGAGCGGGCTGGTCGAGGTGGTCTGCACGGAGCAGCCGGCCCTGCCCAAAAACATCACGCTGCAAACCGAGATCCAGCCGGATGTGGAGGCGCGCTTTGATGTGACGCTGGTCAGCCGCCTGCTGCAAAACCTGATCGGCAACGCCGTGCGGTACGGTCGGCAGGACGGCCATATCTGGGTTTCCCTGCGGCGGGAGCACGCGGATGCCGTGATTGCCGTGCGGGATGACGGCATCGGCATTGCCAAGGAGCAGCAGGAAAAGATCTGGCAGCGGTTTTACCAGGTGGAGCCTTCGCGCAGCGGGCAGGCCGGCACCGGGCTGGGGTTGACCATGGTGCGCCAGATCGCCACGCTGCACGGCGGCACCGTAACATTGGACAGCGCACCCGGAGTGGGCAGCTGTTTTACTTTCCGCTTCCCGGTTGGGGAGCAGCCGGACGGCGGCGAAAACCGGGCGTAAAAAACTTTTTTTGAAAATTTACTTTTTTAATATTTTTTTAATGTTTGGCTGGTATGCTGTATATGAACTCAAACGAAAGGTGTGAGCAGGATGAAAAAACAGTTTTTGGTGTTTACCGCCGCGGCCATGCTGGCCGCCGCGTTGGCAGGATGCAGCCAGCCCACCCAGAAAAGCAGTGCGCAGATGGGATATATCGGGGTGGACGCTGCCAAGAACATGGCGACCACTGCCGCGCAGGTAGACGCCACAAATGCAACCTTTACAACAGCTTCGCTGGATGAAAGGGATGGCACGGTGTATTACGAGGTGGATTTCACGGCGGGCGGCACGGATTATCGCTATGCGATTGACGCCATGACCGGCGCGGTGATCGAATCGAACAGCGCCGCATCGCAGGCGGGCGGTACGTCCGGCACGTCCGGCACAGCCGCCACCACCCAGACGGGCAGCGTGGACGAAGCCCGTGCCAAGCAGATTGCGCTCGACCATGCGGGCGTGAGCGAGAGCGATACGAACTTCCTGATGGCCAAGCAGGACTATGAGAATGGCGTGGCGGTTTATGAAGTTGAGTTTTACGTCGCCGCAACCGGCACGGAATACGATTACGAGATTGACGCCGCAACCGGTGAGATCCGCAGCTTTGACTACGACGCGGAAAACTACACCGCAGGACAGCAGAACACGGCTTCCGCTTCGGGTGAAACCATGAGCGAAGCGCAGATCCGCTCCATCGCGCTGGCTAAGGTGCCGGGTGCAACCGAGAACGACATCCGCATGAACCTCGACCGCGATGACGGTAAACTCAGATATGAAGGCAAAATCATTTATGAGGGTATGGAATACGACTTTGAAATCGACGCATACAGCGGCGCCATCCAGGAATGGGACGCGGAATCTGTATTCGATTAACAAGTAAAACAAGGAGGAGAACAAAATGAAAAAACTGATTTGTACAATGGCAT
The DNA here is from genome assembly GCA_944376955.1 of uncultured Agathobaculum sp. Taxonomy (GTDB): domain Bacteria; phylum Bacillota; class Clostridia; order Oscillospirales; family Butyricicoccaceae; genus Agathobaculum. The sequence continues at coordinate 5,968 of CALWEB010000036.1, forward strand.
TGGCTGCACTGCTGTGCGGTGCGGCGGGGGCAGCGCCCGGTTCGTACACCGTTTCGGCCCGGCTGCGTCCGGATATCACGGTGAAGATTGACGGCTCCGAGCGCGTTTTCTACAACGTGCAGGGGCAGGAAGTCCACCCGATCAGCTATGCAGGCACGACCTATGTGCCGATCCGCTCGATCGGTGAGCTGATGGACAAAAACGTCAACTGGGATGAAGCGACCTACACCGCGACCATCGGCGGCGCCCGCGTCACGCCGGATGCAACCGGTACTTTGGATCGGGGTGCGGTGGCACAGGATATCGGGCTGAATATTGAGCCGGGCATCAAAATCGTCATCGACGGTACGGTGCGCACGTTCTACAACGAGCAGGGCGGCAAGGTGGACCCCGTGCTGTATAACGGCTCGATCTACCTGCCTATCCGCGCGATTGGCGAAATCATGGGCAAGACGGTGTCGTGGGACGGCACAACCCAGACCGTGTTGATTTCCGGCAGCACGTCCGGCGGCCAGGTGACCGATTTTGACACGAGCAACCCGTCCGGCAATACTGGTAACACCGGGAATACCGGTAACACCGGCAATACTGGCAACACCGGCAATACTGGCAACACCGGCAATACCGGCAGCACCGGCGCTGTGACCTTGGAGCAGGCCAAGCAGACGGCACTCAACCATGCAGGCAAGACCGCGGGTCAGGTGACCTTTGTTAAGGCAAGATCGGATTGGGAGAACGGCAGATCGGTGTATGAGATCGAGTTCATCTATCGTTCCGGTACGAGCTACCTCGAATATGACTATGAAATCGACGCTTCGACCGGCAAAATCCTGAGCTATGACTACGATGCAGAGGGCTATGCCCCCTCGACCGGCGGCACGGGCGGTCAGACGGCAGCTATCACTGCAGATCGCGCCAAGCAGATCGCGCTGGCCAAGGTACCGGGTGCAAGCACGGCAAACATCTACGAATTCGAGCTGGATTATGATGACGGCCGCATGGAATACGAAGGCAAGATCATCTATAACAGCATGGAATACGAATTCACCATCGACGCCTCGACCGGTAATGTCACCGGCTGGGATGTGGAGTCCATCTACCACTGAGCGTAAACAGAACAAAAAAACCTCCCGCTGTGGCGGGAGGTTTTTTATGGTTTTTCTTAGAGGGCGCGTACCGAGATCATGCCGTCGATCGCGCGCAGCGCGTCGAGGTTTGCTTCGGAGGGCTGCTCGGCAAGGTCTACGATGGTGTAAGCGTAGTCGCCCTTGGAGCGGTTGCCCATGTTTTCGATGTTGCACTTGACCGCGGCGGTGATGGACGCAATCATGTTCGGGATGTTCTTGTGGATCATGCAGACGCGGAAGCCGCCTTCATAGGGCACCTTGAGGGTCGGGAAGTTGACCGAGTTGCGGATCGTGCCGGTTTCGAGGTAATCGGCAATTTCCTTGACCGCCATCTTGGCGCAGTTGTCCTCGCTTTCGGGCGTGGACGCGCCGAGGTGCGGCAGCGTGATGGCATTTTCCTGCGCGAGGATCTCGTCGGAAGCAAAGTCGGACACATAGGCTGCCACCTTGCCGCTCTCGAGCGCCTTTGCCATGGCCGCAACGTCTACCAGTTCGCCGCGGGCGAGGTTGATGACGCGCACGCCGTCCTTCATCTTGGCGATGGACTCCTCGCAGATGGTGTTCTTGGTTTCCGGGGTCAGCGGGACATGGATGGTGATGTAATCGCAGTTGGCGAAAATCTGGTCAAGCTCGGTGACGTGCTTGACCGAACGGCTCAGTGACAGCGCACCGTCAACCGACAGGTACGGGTCGTATCCCCAGACTTCCATATCCAGACCGACGGCCGCGTTGGCCACCTTGACGCCGATGGCGCCCAGACCGATGACACCCAGCTTTTTGCCGGAGATTTCCGGGCCGGCATAGGTTGCCTTGCCCTTTTCCGCGGCAGGGCCGATGTCCGGCGTGCCGGCGAGGCTCTTTACCCAGTTGGCGCCCTGCACGATCTTACGGGAGGCGAGCATCAGTGCGCAGACGACCAGCTCCTTGACCGCGTTGGCGTTTGCACCCGGGGTGTTGAACACAACAATGCCTTCCTGTGCGCAGCGGTCGAGCGGAATGTTATTGACGCCCGCGCCCGCACGCGCGATGCACTTGAGGTTTTTCGGGAACTCCACGTCGTGCAGCTTAGCCGAACGGACGAGGACGGCATCGTAGTCCGTAAAGTCCTCCGAGCAGGTATACTTGGTGGGGTCGAGGTCGTTGAGGCCGACCTTGGAAATCTTGTTATAAAGTTTAACGTTGTACATGGGAAGCACTCCTCTTCAATCTGTGCTTACGCC
>CALWEB010000037.1 GCA_944376955.1 uncultured Agathobaculum sp.
CGACCTGATAGCGGATGTCAAGCGTCGCTTTGCCGTACAGGCGCAGCAGCAAGGTACAATGCTGTCCTGTTCCGGCGACGACGCTATCTCCCTGTTCTGCGATGCACACTGGCTGAGCGAAGCCATCGGCAATCTGATCAAAAACGCACTCGACCACACCAAGGCAGGCGAAACGGTCACGGTGACATGGCACGCCTTTGCGTCGATCGTCCAAATCACGGTGCAGGACAATGGCAGCGGCATCCATTCGGAAGACTTGCCGCACATCTTCAAGCGGTTTTACCGCAGCCGCTTCTCCAAGGATACACAGGGCGTCGGGTTGGGGTTGCCGCTTGCCAAAACGATCATCGAAGCGCATAGCGGTACCATCGAGGTGGACAGCGTCTTGGGCGGCGGCACGGTTTTTACGATCAACCTCCTGATTCCTACAATATTGTAGGCTGCAAGTCCTGTAATCGTAGGGTTCCCGTGGTACCCTTTTCCTATCGCAACAGAAAGAAGGTGCCATCACAACATGAATTTACTGGAAGTCCAAGACCTTTGCAAAACCTACGGCAGCGGTGAAACCGCCGTACATGCCCTGCGGCACGCGACGTTTTCCGTCCCCAAAGGCGAATTTGTGGCCGTGGTCGGGGAGTCCGGCTCGGGCAAGTCGACGCTGCTCAACCTGATTGGCGCGCTCGACACGCCGACCAGCGGCCGTGTGCGAATCGACGGCAAGGATATTTTCTCGATGAAGGAACGCAATCTGACCGTGTTCCGCCGTCGCAATATCGGCTTCATCTTCCAGAGCTTTAACCTCATCCCCGAGCTGACCGTCGAGCAAAACATCGTCTTTCCGGTGCTGCTCGATTACCAGAAGCCGGATAAAACCTATCTGGAGGAATTGCTCACGGCGCTCGGCCTGCGCGAGCGCCGCCACCATCTACCAAGCCAGCTGTCCGGCGGCCAGCAGCAACGCGTTGCCATCGGGCGCGCGCTGTTCACTCGGCCTGCGCTCATTCTGGCCGACGAGCCGACCGGCAATCTGGATACGCAGAACACGAGCGAGGTCATCACCTTGCTCAAAGAGGCGTCCCGCCGATACGAACAGACCATTTTGATGATCACCCACAGCCGTGCCCTCTCCCAGACAGCTGATCGTATTTTACAAGTGTCCGACGGCGTGCTGACCGATTTCGGGAGGTGCCGGTCGTGAAACACTATCTGAGCCTGATCCCCATCTCCGCTAAAGTGCGGAAACGGCAAAATCGGATGACCTTGCTGTGCATCATCATCTCGGTGCTACTGGTCACGACCATTTTCAGCATGGCGGATATGGCCATCCGCATGGAAAAAGCACGCGTCATCCAAAGTCATGGCAATTGGCATGTGATGCTGAAAGAGCCCTCTGACCAGCAGGTGGAGGAAATTGCCCAGCGACCGGATGTGGTTGCTGCCCAGCGATACGACGGCTTGAACTTTGATTTATCCCAAGATTATTCCATTCAGGGAAAAACCTGTGTCATTGTCGGTGCAGATGATCAAATTCTGACGAAGATCTATGACGATCTGACCGAAGGCAGTTGCCCCTCAAACGAAGGGGAAATTTTGCTCTCCAACCGATCCAAAGAACTGCTCCATGTGAAGGTAGGCGATCAAATCACCCTACACACTCCTTCGAAAGAGTATCACTATACGATTTCCGGTTTTGGCGGAGATGTCACCATCAGCACCGACGCCGATGTGGTGGGGGCGTTTGTCAGCTGGAACGCCTTTCAAAACCTTGCCAAAGCGGAGAGATATGAATCCGTGCCGGTCTGTTTTGTGCGATTCTCCGAAAACGCCAATCCCCGCAAGGTGATCACAGAGCTGCAGCAAACCTACGGCTTTACGGCAGAAAATCTGTCCGAAAATACCGCCCTTCTGGGGCTGACCGGGTTCAGCAGCGATCCGTATGTGATGGGACTCTATCTGGTAGCCGCCATCCTGTTCGTGCTGGTTTTGGCTGCAGGCGTCTTTATGATCGCCGGAAGTCTGAACAGCCGCACCGCGGAGCGGACCCAGTTTTTTGGGATGCTGCGCTGTATCGGCGCAAGCCGGGCGCAGATCATGCACATCGTCCGGCTGGAGGCACTCTTCTGGTGTAAAACAGCGGTCCCCGTTGGGGTGGTTTTGGGTATTCTGATCACTTGGCTGCTTTGCGCCCTCCTGCGGTTTGGCGCTGGCGCAGAATTCGTGCAGATTCCGCTCTTTGGCGTCAGCATCATCGGCATTTGCAGCGGTATAGTTGTAGGCATTTTAACCGTGCTGCTGTCCTCCCTTTCCCCGGCCAGACGGGCAGCGTCTGTCTCCCCGATTGCTGCGGTTACCGGAAACAGTAATCAAGGAAAATCCGTGTCCCGTCCGGTGCGAAAGGGCTTTTTTCACATCGAGACGGCTCTTGGCATACACCACGCGGTCTCCTCACCGAAAAATCTGCTGCTGATGACCGGCTCCTTTGCACTCAGCATCATCCTGATCCTGAGTTTTTCCGTTCTGGTGCAATGGGTTCAACTTGCCCTCAATCCGCTGCAGCCATGGGCGCCGGACGTCTTTTACAGCAGCCCGGAAAATCAGTGTGAGATCGATCCATCTTTTGTCGCCGAGGTAGCGGAGCAGCCCTATGTCAAGCGCGCCTTTGGCCGGATGTATCAAAGTCTCCCCGCAGTGTATGAGGGAAAATCGGGAACGATTGACCTCATCTCTTATGATGCGCAGCAATTCCAGTGGGCAGAGGAGGATTTAGTGTCCGGGGATATGGACGCGGTCCAGAACGGCCGCGGTGTCCTGACGGTTTTTGACAAAAGCAACACCCTGCAAGTCGGTGATGTCATCCAGCTGGACAGCACTTCCCTCACGGTGGCCGGTGTTCTGGAAGATAGCCCTTTTGACACGTCGGATCAACCCACGGTGATCTGCTCGGAAGCGCTGTTTACCGCCATCACCGGCGAGAATGCCTATGCCATCCTGGATGTGCAGCTGACCAAAGACGCCACACAGCAAGATGTCAATCAACTGCAGGCTTTGGCCAATGGACAGTATGATTTTTATGACCGTCTATCCCTTAACAAGGACACCAAAAGCACCTATTATATGTTTTGCCTGTTTGTGTATGGTTTTCTGGTGGTTATCACCCTGATCACCATGATCCATACCGCGAACAGCATTGCCATGAGTGTGTCAGCCAGAACACGGCAATACGGCGCCATGCGTGCCGTGGGCATGGACGAGCACCAAATCCAGAAGATGATCACCACAGAGTCTGCCACCTATACCTTGCTGGGGCTAATTGCCGGCTTCGGGCTTGGTCTGCCGCTGCACTACTTTCTCTATGGGCAGATGATTACCAACTATTGGGGCACCGCCTGGCGGCTTCCCCCTTTCCTCTGTGGGTGGGATTCTGGTGCTGCTGGTCTGTACCGCGCTCATCGTTCCGTTGGCCCCGGGAAGACGAATCTGCAAAATGGCAGTGTCCGCAACGATCAACGAACTATAACCTTTTTAGGCTTACCACTGACTTTTCGGCAAAATCAAAAGGCCATTTTTCTTGCCACTGTCTTTCCGATGACGCTTATGCGTTCGCCAGCCGCTGCAAAATAAACACTGCCTGCTGGTGAGTGATCGGCGCCTCTGGGTGGAAAGCCCCGTCTCCATACCCTTTCAAAATGCCCTGCACCGCCATGCCAGTAATCACATCGTGCGCCCAGTAATTATCCGGTACATCCCGGAATGACTGCCCGCCTGCTTTCGAGTTATCCTTTGCCAATGCAGACGCAATGACACAAAACTCTGCACGGGTGATTTTTTCCTGCGGACGGTAGCTGCCGTCTGCATAGCCATTGAGTAAACCGCGATCGTGCAGCTTGGCCAGCGCATCCACCTGCGTACTGCCCGGCGTTATGTCGGTAAACCGTGATAGATCCGGTTGCTCCGCCACGCTCTGGTCTACCAAGCTGTCCGCCAGCAATGCCGCGACTTCGCCGCGGGTAATCGGCGTTTTATCACTCGACGCCGGAATATCGTTTCGCAGCTGCGGCGTCACCTTGCCTGTGTCCGCGTCCACATACGCTGCAAACGGATACTGCACCCCAGCCGCCGACTTAGTCGTTTGCGCAAACACGGTTGCCTGCTGGAGCATGCGCTCCAGTTCGTCTGCGCAAGCTTTGAGGTCATCCTCAGTGACAGCGAGAATGGCAGCGCGTTCCGCTGCGTAATCCGCCTGCGTGCGTCCTGCGCGCGCCAGCCCTAAGCCACTCGCGCGCTCCCATGCTGCGTTGTTGTCAAACTCACTGACCGCGCTGACCTTGAAGCCCGCCAGCTCGCTCGGCGCCAGTTCCAGCGCGCGCAGAAATGCCGCCGCACCCCGAAACACCGCAATCGCCTCATCCACGCTTACACCACCGGAAGACACCATGGTCACACCGTTCGGTTCAAAGCGCAGCGTCGCACCATACGCGCCGCGCCGGTCGCGCAGCTCGGGCAGCATATACTTTGCCGTTAAAACCGCACCCAGCACATCGTATACCGCCATGCTGTCCGACCTGTTCTCAAATGCCCCGACCAGCATCACATGGTTGGAAGCCTGCGTGTTGGAGGATATCACCAGTGCACTCGGCCAGCCCTGCGGCAGCCATTCGCACGAGGATGCGCCCGTCCCCGCGGGCAGCGCAGCAATGTAAGCTGCTACAGCCTGCTGGAAATCGGTGTAATCCGCACGACTGCCGGTAAACTCCGCCGCAACACCAGTGCGATGCAGCGCGCTATCCAGCAAAGCGCGCATGCGCGCGAGCAGCGCCGTGTCGCCGTCCAGATCGGCTGACACCGCATCAATGAAATCCTTATACGACATCGACGCACCCACATAGCCCACAGGAATGCTGTCCATGAACCGGTTGGGCTGGGTGCTGGCCTGCAACATCATGCTGTATTCATAGTAGTAGGGGTCACTGTACAGCGCACGCAGCGCGCTCTTCCGATCGCTCAGAAAATCACGCAACGCAGCCGTATCTGTAAGCGGCGGGCTTTGCAGCCATGCGGTAAGTGCCTGCACAATCTCCCCCATCTTGCCCGCTTCCCCAGATCCACTGAGGATCAGCGCTGGGTGCAGCGTGTCCGGATCGTCATACCGCTCGCCCGAAGACATCCCCAGATAGCCGGACAGACCCGCCGCCTGCATGCGGTCGTTCAGGAATTCACACAGCAGGCACCACAGCGCGGCATCCTTGTTTTTGACCTCGACCGGAAAGTATAACGAAAAGGACGGAGCTTCGCTCT
>CALWEB010000038.1 GCA_944376955.1 uncultured Agathobaculum sp.
CAACCACTCCCGCCGCGGCCTGCTCAAGATGGTCGGCCAGCGCCGTTCCATGCTGGCTTACCTGCAGAAGAAGGACATCAACCGCTACCGTGCGCTGATTGCCAAGCTCGGCATCCGTAAGTAAGAAGAACAAGCAAATAGGGGAGCAGTCTGCTCCCCTGTTTCTGTTTTCCAAAGGAAGGCGGCAAAACCGCTTTTTAGCAGTTGAAGCAGGGCCGGAAACGGGTTTTCTGTTTTTGCTTCAAGTGCTAAAAAAGGGATGCGCCGCCCTCCGCAACACAAAAAAGGAGGAAAAAACATGGCAAACATCAACCCCTTTGACTTCAAAAACTACCGCGTTTTTGAAACCGAGATCGCCGGCCGCAAGTTGACCGTCGAAACCGGCAAGATGGCCCAGCTGGCCAACGGCTCGTGCCTGGTGCGCTATGGCGACACCGCCGTGCTGGTTACCGCAACTGCATCTGCCAAGCCGCGTGACGGCATCGACTTTTTCCCGCTTTCGGTGGACTTTGAGGAGCGCCTGTATGCGGTTGGCCGCATCCCGGGCAGCTTTATGCGCCGCGAGGGCCGTCCGAGCGAGCGCGCGATCCTGGCTTCCCGTCAGATCGACCGCCCGATGCGTCCGCTGTTCCCGAAGGACCTGAGAAACGACGTTTCCATCGTCTGCACGGTGCTGGAAAACGATTATGATAACTCTCCCGAGGTGGTTGGCCTGCTGGGCGCGTCCATCGCGGTTTCGATCTCGGACATCCCGTTTGACTATGTGGTTGCGGGCTGCCAGGTGGGCATTATCGACGGCAAGACCGTCATCAACCCGACGAGTGAGCAGCGCAAGGTTTCCGAAATGGACGTGACCCTGTGCGCGACCAAGGACAAGATCGTTATGATCGAAGCGGGTGCGAAGGAAGTGCCGGAGGACGAGATGTTCAACGCACTGATGGAAGCGCATGAGGAACTCAAGAAGATCTGCGCGTTCATTCAGGGCATCAAGGACGAGATCGGCAAGCCGAAGTTCGAGTACGAGCATCACGACATTGACCACGACCTGTTTGACAAGCTCGAGGCCGAGTGCAACGACAAGTTTGAGGCTGCCATGGACACCGACGACAAGACCGTGCGCGACGCAGGCGTGCGTGAGATTGTCGATGCGTTTGAGGCGACGCTGTCCGATGAATACAAGGAAGAGCACGGCGCGAACCTTGCGGAGTGCGTGGACAAGCTGCAGAAGAAGATTGTGCGCCGCTGGCTGGCAAACGGCAAGCGCGTAGACGGCCGCGGCATGGAGGAAGTCCGTCCGCTGGCGGCCGAGGTGCATGTGCTGCCGCGCGTACACGGTTCCGGCATGTTCACCCGCGGCCAGACGCAGGTGCTGACGCTCTGCACGCTGGGCACGCTGGGCGACGCGCAGGAGCTGGATACCATCTTCGAGGAGAAGGAAAAGCGCTATATCCACCACTACAATTTCCCGTCCTTCTCGGTCGGTGAAACCCGCCCGTCCCGCAGCCCCGGCCGTCGCGAGATCGGCCATGGCGCGCTCGCGGAGCGCGCGCTGCTGCCGGTCATCCCGCCGGTCAGCGAGTTCCCGTATGCGCTGCGTCTGGTGAGCGAGGTCATTTCCTCCAACGGCTCGACCTCGCAGGGTTCGGTCTGCGGTTCGACCCTCGCGCTGATGGACGCCGGTGTGCCGATCAAGGCGCCGGTTGCAGGCATTTCTTGCGGTCTGATCACGGATGGCGGTCAGGAGACCACCTTCACGGATATTCAGGGCGTTGAGGACTTCTACGGCGACATGGACTTCAAGGTTGCCGGCACCAAGAAGGGCATCACGGCCATTCAGGTGGATATCAAGGTGGACGGCCTGACCCCGAATATCATCAAGCAGGCGTTTGAGAAGTGCCGCGTGGCGCGTTACGGCATCCTGGACGAGATCATGCTCAAGGCGATTCCGGAGCCGCGTGCGGACGTTTCCGAGTGGGCGCCCAAGATGACCACCATGCACATCCATCCGGATAAGATCCGTGAGGTTATCGGCAAGGGCGGCAGCGTGATTCAGAACATCGTGGCCGAGTCCGGCGCCAAGGTCGATATCGAGGACGACGGCACGGTTACCATCGCGGCGGTCAAGGCTTCCGATGCCGAGAAGGCCAAGAAGATGATCGAAGCGATCGTCAAGGAGCCGGAGCCGGGCGAAATCTACTACGGCAAGGTCGTGCGCCTGATGAACTTCGGTGCGTTCGTCAACCTGCTGCCGGGCAAGGATGGTATGGTGCATATCTCCAAGATGGCCGACCATCGCATTGAGAAGGTAGAGGACGCCGTCAAGGAAGGCGACATGGTCTGGGTCAAGGTCATGGAGATCGACGACAAGGGCCGCGTCAACCTGTCCATGAAGGACGTTAAGGAAGAGGAAAAAGTCAAGTAATCCCGCTTGTCACAAGAAAGAAAAGGGACTCCGGCAGCGGAATGCGCCGGGGTCCCTTTTCCATTTGCCCGCGCGGGCGGGCTGTGCTATAATAAAAACCAATCCCGATTTGGAAAGGAAATGAACCGATGGCCCAGACTTCCGTATCGCTCCCGGAGGGCGAACTGCGTGTGGCACGCTGCGACATGCTGGACAAGCTGATCACCACCGCGGACGGCGACGCGGCGCTGCTCTATCTCTATGTCCTGCGGCACGGCAGTGCGGACGGAAAAACCGCAGCGCGTGCGCTGCACCTGTCGCAGGAACGGTACGAGCGCGCAGCGTTTACCCTAAACGGTCTGGTTACGCCCGCTGCGCCGCCGCAGGCGGACAAGCCGTCGGATACCCCGCAGTATACCGCGGATGAACTGCGCCGCGCGCGGCTGGATGATCATAAGTTCGCTGGGGTATGCGCGAGCGCGGAAGGGGTGTTGGGACGCACGCTGACCGAAGCACAGCTGCGCTGTCTGCTGACTGCCTACGACCACCTCGGCCTGTCGGCCGAGGCGATCATCGAGCTGCTCAGCTATCTCAAGGGCGAAAAGGGCACGGTGCGGCTGGCCGATATCCGCCGGGAGGCCTATCTGTGGGCGGATATGGGTGTGGTGACCGCGCAGCAGGCGCAGCAGTATCTGGCGCGCAAGGAAAACGAAAAGCCGCTCAGTGAGGCGGTTTACAAGGCGCTCGGCGCTGATCCGGCGCAGCCTTCGCCCAAGGAGCAGCGTGTCTGCCGGTTTGCGTTGGCGCATGGCTTCCCGCCTGAAGCGGTCGGCTTGGCTGTGCATCGCACGGACAAGCACCAGGGGCACAAGAGCTTGGACTATACGCTTGGCATCCTGCGCCGCTGGGACGAGGCGGGGGTACATACGGTCAGCGAGATCACCGCGCTCGAGCCGGAGACGCGGGCGGCGGTCGGGCAGAACCCGGCGCAGCCGACCGACCCCGGCACGCTGGCCGCGTGGGAGCAGGACTGGGCGGCGCGTGTGCGCAGCCATCGCCGCAAAACGGAGGAATAAACCATGGCATACGACAAAAAACTGCTGGCGGCGGCGCGGCGTGAACTGGAACGTGAGCGCACAGCCCGCAGTGAAGCCTTTGAGGAGCGTCGGCGCGAGGTTTACGCGCGTGAGCCGCGCATCCGCGCGATTGACCGCACGCTGTCGCAGACGGCGGCGGGCGTGCTGCGCGCGGCGCTGAATACGGGCGGCGATCCGGCGGCGGCGATTGAACAGCTGCGCGGGCAGAATCTGGCGTTGCAGGCTGAGCGCGCCGAACTGCTGCGCAGGATGGGGCTCCCGGCGGACTACCTGACCGAAAAGCCACTGTGCGAGAAATGCGGTGATACGGGCTACGCGGGCAGCGCGACCTGTGACTGCGTCAAAGCGCGGTATGCCGAGCTGCTGCGCGAGCAGCTGTCCGCGGTGTTGCCCATCCGAGACCAGAATTTCGCGTGCTTCCGCATGGATTACTATTCCACCCGCCCGGACGCACGGCTTGGCCTGTCCCCACGGGAGAACATGGAATACAATCTGGACGAGTGCAAGGCGTATGCGGAAAAATTTGGGCCCCATTCGCCCAATTTGCTGCTGTATGGCTCGACCGGATTGGGAAAGACCTTTTTATCCTCGTGCATTGCCGAGGCGGTTGCCGCGCGCGGCTTTTCCGTGGCGTATGATACGGCAATCAATATTGTCGCAGCGTATGAGACGATCAAATTCGGCAACGGTAACGGCGAGGAGGCCGCCGAGCGCGCCGCGCGCTATGAACGTGCCGACCTGCTCATTATCGACGACATGGGCACTGAAATGGGCACAGCGTTTACCGTCTCTGCGCTCTACAACCTGATCAACAACCGCCTGATGGCGGGGCGGCCGATGATCGTCAATACCAACCTGCCGCCCGATGCGCTGGCGGAAAAGTATTCGCCTGCCGTGGCATCCCGCCTGTTGGGCGAGTTTGTTTCGCTCCGCTTCTTCGGGGACGATATCCGTCTGCTGAAAAAGAGGCAGCAGTCCGGCTGACGCTTCCCGCGCGGTAGCGCGCATAAAATCGTAAATTGCAGCCGGCTGCAATTTACAAAAAAACCGGGAGCGTGTATCTCGGTTTTTTTACAAACCGATGGCAAGTGTGCCCGGAGGGCGCGCGCCGCCGTCGGCAGGTTCGATTGAAAGCGTGGTTTCAATCGAGGGGCGGGCGGGTTTTCCGCCCGTCCCCATTTGTAAACAATTCTTTCACAGCACGTTCAAAATTTATTCACATATTCTCCTGTAAGATGGGGTATACTAAGCATGTCGATAAGGGAAGCCGCAATCCCCGATCGACAGCCTACCGATCTTTTATTTCTCTTTTACCCCCCTTTATTTTGTGAAATGAGCGAAAAACCCCCGGTTCCATTTCCCCCATGGACCGGGGGTTTTTCCTGCCTTCCGGACGGCGCACGCAATGTCATAAACCTTTCAAAGTCTGTTCAAAAGCTGTTCACACTTTTTCCGTCCGGGTGCAGTATACTATGATTGTCGGAAGGGAAAGACACCAACCCGACCGACACCCCCTTTTTTTACATTATGTTTTCTTTCTTTCACCTTTTCTTTTATCCTCTTTTTCATTTTGCATTGGCGTGCGCCCTGTTTTCCATTTCCCCCTTTTGGAAAACAGGGCGTTTCCCATGTCTCGGAGAAAAATGGATGGAAACAATTCTTTCACAGCATATTTATAATCTGTTCACACTTTTTCGGTTTATCTGGGGTATACTGAATACGTCGATCAGGGAAGCCGCAATCCCCGATCGGCAGCCTACCGATCTTTTATTTCTCTTTTACCCCCCTTTTTCAAATCTGTGTAGTGAATGGGCAAAGCGCCGTCGTCTCGTTTCCCCCGACGAGACGGCGGCGCTTTCCTGTTGTGCGGCGGCCGGATTGCCCCTTGCGCAAGCGAAAACAATGCGGTATACTAAAAAATAGGCAAGAAAAGAAATGTTAGGAGTGGTTGAAGTATGGGTTGTTCGCATAACTGCGAATCCTGCTCCGCGGGCTGCGGCGGCGAAAAGAGCCTGAAGGTCGCGGCAAATCCCGCGGCTTCGGTCAAAAAGGTGATTGGCATCGTGTCCGGCAAGGGCGGCGTCGGCAAAAGCCTGCTGACCTCGATGCTTGCCGTCGGCATGACGCGCAAAGGATACACTTGCGGCATTCTGGATGCGGATATTACCGGCCCGTCCATCCCCAAGACCTTCGGCGTGCACGACAAATTGGAAGGCTGCGAAGAAGGCATCTTTCCCGCGCGTAGCGAAGGCGGCGTGCAGATGATCTCGATCAATCTGGTGCTGCCGAACGAGGATGACCCGGTGATCTACCGCGGGCCGATCATCGCGGAAACGGTCAAGCAGTTCTGGTCGGACGTCCTTTGGGACGATGTGGATTTCCTGTTTGTCGATATGCCGCCCGGCACGGGCGACGTGCCGCTGACCGTGTTCCAGTCCCTGCCGGTGGACGGCATTCTGGTCGTCACCTCGCCGCAGGATCTGGTCAGCATGATCGTGGGCAAGGCGGTCAAGATGGCAAAAATGATGAACATCCCGCTGATCGGCGTGGTGGAGAATTACAGCTATCTGGAATGCCCGGACTGTGGCAAGCACATTGCGGTCTTTGGCGAAAGCCATGTGGACGAGGTTGCAGCGGAGTATGGCCTGCCTGTGCTGGCCAAGCTGCCGATTGATCCCAAGCTGGCCGCAGCGGTGGATGCCGGTAAGATCGAGGACGCCAAGCTGCCCGACGCGCTTTCCGGCGCGCTCAAGACGGTGGAGGGTCTTCGATGAACATCGGCGTGGCATATGACGGCGGGCGGATCGCTTCCAATCTGGGCGAGTGCCGCTCGTTCCTGATCGTCAGCGCAGAGGGGCAAAACCCGACGGGCAAGCGGCTGGCCTCGGTGGAGGGCGCCAGCACAACCGAACTGCTCAAGCTGGCGAGCATGGAAAAAATGGATGTTTTAATCTGCGGCGCGCTTGGACTTGCCATGCGCAACGCGCTGGAGATGATCGGCGTGCTGCTCGTGCCGGGCTGTGAAGGCTCGGCCGAGGAAGCGGTCGCCAAGTTCCTCGTAGGGGAGAAACAGGGCGATCCGGCGCTGCTCGAGATCGGCCGGGAGGAAGACCCGGACGACCCGATGGCGTGTATGCACGACTGCGCCAAGTGCGCGGGCTGCGGCCCGATCGAGATCCTGCGGCAGATCCCGGAAGTGCAGGAAGAGAACTAAAAAACAAACGGGGCGTCCGATGCGGGACGCCTCGTTTTTACGGAATGGTCCGAAAAGGGGGCGGACGGTCAACTGGCAACGGAGTTTTGGGAGGAAAAATGAGGAAGTTAGTTTATCGGTATGTGTGGTTTACCATCGGTGTTATCATCAACTCGTTCGGTGTGGCGATCATCACCAAGGCGGCGCTCGGCACTTCGCCTATTTCAAGCGTGCCATATGTACTTAGTTTGGAGTTCCCGTGGTCGCTCGGGCAGTTCACCTTTGTGATGAACCTGTTCTTCATCGCGGCGCAGGTGGTGCTGCGCGGACGGAAGTTCCCGCCGATTCAGCTTTTGCAGATTGTAGTCAATCTGGTATTCAGTGCGTTTATTGACGTCGGTATGAAGGCGTTGTGGTGGTTTGAGCCGTCTTCGCTGCCGGTCAAGTTGGTGGCGCTCGTGCTGGGCTGCGCGGTGCTGGGCTGCGGCATCAGCATTGAGGTTGCGCCCGATGCGCTGCTCGTGCCCGGTGAGGGCGTGGTCGGCGCGATCACCGACCGGACGGGCAAGCGTTTCGGCTCGGTCAAGATCGTGTTCGACGTGACGCTGGTTATCATCGCGCTGATCCTGTCGTTTATCTTCTTCCGCGGCATCAACGGCCTGGGTCTGGGCACAATCGTGTCCGCGCTGATCGTTGGGCGGTTTGTCAATCTGTTCAATGCGCATTTTCCGCTGATTGCGCGGATCCGGATGCTGCGCGCGGTAATGGTGCCGGAGCAGGAAATGGCTGCGGCGGACAGCGCAGCGGAGCAAATGGAAAACGAGGTGCAGAAATAACGGGCAAATGCCCGCTGCACGCCAAAATGGAACAGGCAGCAAAGGCTGTCCGCCGTGTGCGGACAGCCTTTTTGTCAGCAAACGGCGAAAAATACATTGCTGTGAGAGGAAATTTATCGAAAAGTGCTGATGCTTTTTATACAGGGGTGTTGTATAATAAATCTGGAACCGAAAACGGGGCTGTGCAGCCCCACGGAAACGGAAGGATTTTCTGCGATGAATAAGATTACCGCCGCCTTGGTTGGCGGCCTGTTTGACGAGGGTGGTTTTTCCGCCTACGCACGTCCGGTGCTGTTCGGTACGGCAGGCGATACGGTGCGGGACGAGCTGCCCGGCACAGTGGATGCGTGCTACTTCGTGCATGACGAAAGGGAGCCTGCGCTGGCAGGTACGGAGAGCCTTGCACTGGAAGCGGCGAGCCGTTTTGCGGCGCTTCGCACGCTGCCGGAGAGCGAGCATGTACTGGTGATTGCCGCGCCGTTCGTGCTGACAGAGGATGACGCACTCACCCACCTGACCGAGACGCATGTCACGACCGGCTATGGTGTGAGCGTGCTGGTGGCCGAGCAGCAGGGCTTCGACGCGGAGGGGCAGCCCATCCCGCGCGACGCGCATTGCCTTGCGGCGATGTTCACCTACGAGATGCTGCAAAAGGCGCTTGAGGCGGGTGGCGACACGCTGGACGCACTGGTGGCGGCAGCGGTGGCCGCAGGCGCACAGAAGGGCGTTGCCGTCACCAACGAGATTGTTGAGATCTGCGACGGCGGTTCGGCATACATCGCGTTCCGCGCGATGGTAAGTCGCGTCAACTTTACGCTGATCGAAAAGGGCGTGCAGATTTTTGATCCGGCAAACACCTATATTGCCCCGGATGCCGAAATCGAGGCAGGCGCGACCATCCTGCCCGGCTGCCACATCCGTCCGGGCTGCAAGGTGGGCGCGGGTGCGGTGATCGGCCCGAACTCCATCCTGGAGAAGGCCGAGATCGGCGCAGGCACTACGGTCAACAATTCGCAGGTGTATGAGTCCACCATCGGCGCGCATACCACGGTCGGGCCGTTTGCCTATGTCCGTCCGCAGTGCGTTGTGGGTGATGGCTGCCGCATCGGTGATTTCGTCGAACTGAAAAAGTCCACCATCGGCAATGGAACCAAGGTGTCCCACCTGACCTATATCGGTGACGCAACCGTGGGCGAGCGGGTCAATTTCGGCTGCGGCACGGTTGTGGTCAACTATGATGGGTATCATAAGTACCAGACCACCATCGGGGACGATTGCTTCATCGGCTGCAACACCAATCTGGTGTCGCCCGTCAAGCTGGGTGACCGCGCGTTCACCGCGGCTGGTGCAACGATCACCAAGGATGTGCCGGCGGGTGCGCTGGCGGTAGCGCGTGCGCGGCAGACCACGCTCGAAGGCTGGAACGACCGCCGCCGCGAGGCACATGAAAAAGAGCAGAATAAAAAGTAAAGATAGAAAAAACGGGATATAATTTATTATTATGACGGAGGCTTACCAATGATTTCTCACGGAAAAAATATCAAAATTTTCTCCGGCAACTCTCACCCCGCACTGGCAATGCAGATTGCGTCCGCGCTCGGCCTGCCGATCGGCAAAGGGACGATTTCCACTTTCGCGGATGGCGAAATCTCGGTTTCCATGTCCGAGTCCGTGCGCGGTTCGGACGTATTTCTGGTACAGTCCACCTGTGGCCCGGTCAACAACAACCTGATGGAGCTGCTCATCATGATCGACTCCTGCAAGCGCGCGTCGGCTGGCCGTATCACGGCGGTGATCCCCTATTTCGGCTATGCGCGGCAGGACCGCAAGAGCAAGGCGCGCGACCCGATCTCGGCTAAGCTCGTGGCCAACCTGATCACGGCTGCGGGCGCAGACCGTGTGCTGACCATGGACCTGCACGCCGCGCAGATTCAGGGCTTTTTCGATATCCCGGTGGACAACATGCTCGGCTCCTCCGTCCTGATCCCATATATCGCGGGCAAGTTCGGCGTGGGCACCGAGGATACGGTCATTGTATCTCCTGACCTTGGCTCGGTGACCCGTGCGCGCAAGTTCACCGAAAAGCTGGACATGCCGCTTGCGATCATTGATAAGCGCCGTCCGAAGGCGAACGTATCCGAGGTTATGAATATCATCGGCAACGTCGAGGGCAAGAAGTGCATCCTTGTGGATGACCTGATCGACACGGCAGGTACGCTGGTTCACGCGGCGGACGCGCTGGTGGAAAAGGGCGGCGCGACCGAAGTTTACGCCTGCGCAACCCACGGTGTGCTGTCCGGCCCGGCGATCGAGCGCATCGCAAACAGCCCGATCAAGGAGATGGCGATTCTGGACACCATCCCGCTGCCGAGCGAGAAGAAGTTGGACAAGATCAAGGTGCTGTCGGTGGCGCCGGTGTTCACCGAAGCCATCGCGCGCATCTACGAAGAGGTTTCTGTTTCGACGCTGTTCGACTGAGGCCGATCAACGATTTGACAATTTGGGGGGCGGACAACAGATGATTGTCCGCCCTCCCTTTCTATCCGGCGATACATTTTCGCTGGGAAAATACAGGAAAAGCGAGGGACAGGCATGAAACTTCTCACGGTAGGCGACGTGGTCGGCGAGGCCGGCATCGACACCCTGCACGCGCTGCTGCGCCGCGTCAAACGCACGCACGGCGTGGATTTTGTGATCGTCAACGGCGAAAACGCGGCGGGGCGGGGCATTACGCCCAAACAGGCGGATGATATTTTCGCCGCAGGCGCGGATGTGGTCACGCTGGGTAACCATGCGTTTGCCAAGCAGCAGATCGCGCCCTATCTGGACGGGCGGCAGGATATCCTGCGTCCGGCCAACCTTGCCCCGCAAAGCCCAGGGCAGGGCTGGGGTATTTACGATGGCCCACAGGGTCTGCGGCTGCTGGTGATGAACCTGATCGGGCGGTGCGATATGCACTATGGGCCAGACAACCCGTTTTTGTGCGCGGATAAGATTCTGCGCGAAAACGAAGGCAAATACGATTTGGCGCTTGCCGAAATTCACGCGAACGCCACGAGCGAGAAGCTTGCGATGGGTTATTATCTGGATGGTCGCGCGGCTGCCATCTGGGGCACGCACACCCATGTGCAGACCGCGGACGAACGGATTAACCCCAAGGGTTCGGGCTATATCACCGATCTGGGCATGACCGGCCCGATTGTATCCGTGCTGGGCGTGCGGGTCGAGCAGTCGATCGCGATGTTCCGCGGTGACCTGACCGAGTATTTCAAGACGGCACCGGGGGACTGCGCGTTGTCGGGCGCGGTGTTCGACCTTGGGCGCGACGGACGGTGCGCGTCCGTCACTCGCGTGTGGGAACGCTGGGCGCAGCCGTAAGCGTGGCGAACCCTTTGGACAGAAAGGAGGGCGGCGCATGATTGCGATTTTTTTGGCGCCGTTTTATATCCTGCTCAACTGGTATCTGGCGCGCTGGGTGCTGCGCTGGACGGGCGCGTGCCATCACCTGTGCGGCACCAAGGCCTTCCGTGCGGTCTTCCTTGTGGTTTATGCGCTGGTGGCATCCGCGCCGCTGACCGGTTTCCTTGTGCGGTCGCCCGAACCGCTGCGGCGGGTTCTGCGCCAAGTCGGCAACTACTGGTTCGGCTGGATGCTGTATCTGGTGCTGGCGGTGCTGGTGGTGGAGATCGCGCTGGCTGTCATCCGCCGCGCGCGCGGCAAGGATTTCGTGCAGATGCAGCAGGTGCGGCGCGTGCAGGGCGGCGTGGCGCTTGCGCTGGTGTGCGCGGTCAGCCTGTACGGCATGGCAAACGCGGGACGGCTGCGTGTGACCGACTACGACGTGACTCTGCAAGGCACGGGCGAGGACATGACGGTTGCGCTGTTGGCTGACCTGCATCTGGGGTACAGCACCGAGCCGGAATATATCGAGCAAACTGTCGAAGCCATTAACGCGATGCGGCCCGATCTGGTGGTCATTGCGGGCGATATTTTTGACAACGAATACGAGGCGGTGCCGGAACCGGATCGGATTGCGGCGGCGCTGGCGTCGCTGGACAGTACATACGGCACCTATGCCTGCTGGGGCAATCACGACCTGTCTGAACCGATCCTTGCAGGTTTTACCTGGGACACAGCGGATGAGGACAAAGACGACCCGCGGATGTCGGACTTCCTGACGCGGGCGGGCGTGACGCTGCTGGAGGATCGCGCGGTGACGCTGGGGAACGGCGTGCAGCTGGTCGGGCGGCGCGACCCGGCCCGCAGCAAAAAGCTGGCGGATGAGCGGCTTCAACCGGCGGAGTTGTTGGAAACGCTCGACCCGGATCGGCCGGTTTTCGCCATCGACCATCAGCCCAAGGATCTGGAAGCGCTTGCGGCGGCGGGCGCGGATCTCGACCTGTCCGGCCATACGCATGATGGGCAGATGTTTCCGGGCAATTTGCTCATGCGCCTGCTGTGGGAGAACGCCTACGGCTGTGAGCGGGTCGGGGACATGGTTTCGGTTGTCACAAGTGGCTTGGGTGTCTGGGGGCCGGATATGCGCGTGGGTACGCGCAGTGAAGTGGTCTGCGTTTCCGTGCATTTTTCCAAATAATGCACGGAAGACAAGCGTCCACGTGGGAAAAACAGCGAAAAAGAAAAGGGACTTTTGTACATTTTGCAAGAACTTGTATAAAAACTTGCAAAAATGCGAAAATTGGTTGACGAGGGGCACGGTTTTGCAGTATGCTATAAATGAACAACAATTGGCCTTATTGCATATTGGATGATGGGGCCTTGCAGCAGTGCACACCGGTAGGCGTTTTGGGAAGGGCGCCGGCGGTGTGAAAGGAGGAAACAAATAGATGAACCCGTTGCTCAACAAATTCACTTTCACGGACGAGCTGAAGGATGTGCTCGAAAACTGTAAGGGCGTGTCGGTTCCGACCAGCAAGGCGGAACTGTATGACATGGTATTCGGCCCGGATCATGCCGATGTATACGACGTCATCTTCGACGTACCGGGGAAAGGCCCGGTTAAGGAAGCGGACGTAACGCGCTGCAAGAACGGTGCGTCGGTCAACTTTGTGGAGGATTACATGCGCCGCCGCGAGCCGGACTGTATGCGCATCGCGGACGATAAGCCGACCGACAAAAAGCGTTTTGCCGATGTATACGGCTATCCCTTCACCGATCTGCGCCGTGAAACCATGGAGTGGTTCAAGACGCAGGAGCTGATCCTGATGCCGTTCAATTCCGGCGGCAACATCTATGGCTACGGCTCTATGCTGGTTTGCCCCAAGCAGTGCGCATTCTTCGCGTTTGCGCTGGCGCATTTGCAGGGCTTTGTCAATGCGGAGGAGAGCGAAGGCTACAAGCCGCGCGCAATCGTTTACGTTGCGCCCCCGTTCCGCCACACCCATTTCGAAGGCAAGCAGGTGGTAGTACACAACCGTCTCGATGACTGCCACGAAGTGTTCTCCTACAACCTCTATCCCGGCCCGTCCGCCAAGAAGGGCGTGTACTCGGTGCTGCTGGACATCGGCGAGCAGGAAGGCTGGACCACCTGCCATACGTCCTGCGGCCGTCTGGTGACCCCGTACGAGAACGAAATGGTCATCATGCACGAGGGTGCATCCGGCGGCGGCAAGAGCGAAATGCTGCAGGATATCGCGCGCGAGCCGGACGGCCGCGTGCTGCTCTCGAAGAACACGGTTACCGGCGAGGAAACCTATATCAACATGGGCGCAACCTGCTCGATTGAGCCGGTGTGCGATGATATGGCAACCTGCTACCCGCAGCTGCAGAACAATTCCGGCAAGCTGGTGCTGGTAGACGGTGAGGACGGCTGGTTCCTGCGCATGGACGGCGTGACCCACTACGGCTGCGACCCGGTGTACGAGCGCATCTGCACCGAGCCCAAGGAGCCGCTCTGCTTCTTCAACATGGAAGGCCATCCGGGTGCCACGCTGCTGATCTGGGAGCATACGCTCGATTCCAACGGCAAGCGCTGCTCCAACCCGCGCGCCATTGTGCCGCGTTGGGATGTGCCGCATATTGTCAAGGAGCCGGTGGAGATCGACGTGCGTTCGTTCGGCGTCCGTATGCCTCCTTCGACCCGCGAGAATCCGAACTACGGCATCATGGGCATGATGCA
The DNA here is from genome assembly GCA_944376955.1 of uncultured Agathobaculum sp. Taxonomy (GTDB): domain Bacteria; phylum Bacillota; class Clostridia; order Oscillospirales; family Butyricicoccaceae; genus Agathobaculum. The sequence goes on from CALWEB010000038.1 coordinate 13,667, forward strand.
CATCATCCCGCCCGCACTGGCATGGCTGTGGCGTCTGGTTGCGCCGCGCGGCTTCAATAACCCCTCGATTGTTACCGGCAACGAGCTCAAGAGCGAGGGTGTCGGCTCGTACTGGCCGTTTGCGACCGGCCTGCGCGTCAAGCAGGCAAACCTGCTGCTCGAGCAGATCATGAACCGCCCGAACACCCGGTATGTGCTGATCCCGAACCAGCACATCGGCGTATACAAGGTCGGCTTTGCGGCCGAGTGGATCTCCCGCGAATATCTGGCGCGCCATGGCGGCGCCAAGATCCGCCGCGAGCATCTTGAGCCTGCCCGCTGCCCGCTGCTTGGCTACGCGATGAAGGATATGACCATCGACGGTCAGCGCATCCGCTCCAAGTATCTGCGCGTAGATACGCAGGACCGTGTCGGCACGGACGGCTACGACGCAGGCGCTAAGATCCTGACCGACTTCTTTGCGAAGGAGCTGGCCAAGTTCGATACGCCGGATCTTGACCCGCGCGGCAAGCAGATCATTGATTGCTTCATGAACGGCGGCACGCTGGCGGATTTCGAAGCGATCACCCCGACCAATCTGTAATCATTGATTGGAACGCAATACAAAAACCGCTCCCATTAGCGGCGGTGACGTAAGAAAACATTTATGTGAGAGAATCGGCGTAGTTTAGGCTACGCCGGTTTTCTTATCTTTTTGGGCTGCTTGGGATTGCTCCCTTGCTTCCTCAAAATCAAATGCACCAATGAAATTATAGACAATCTCAATTTCTCTAAC
>CALWEB010000039.1 GCA_944376955.1 uncultured Agathobaculum sp.
AGCTGGTAGAACAGCCCCTCCAGCGCCTCACGGCACCGTCCCGTCCGGAACCGGGCCAGCGTGCTGTGGTCCGGCGCTTTCTCATCCCCAAGCAGCCACATGAAGTCCACACGGTAAGATCAATCAACATTTGAAAGCGAGGAATATTCTATGGAACTGAAATTTGTAGTCCCGAACATGGAAAAGACGTTTGGCAATCTGGAATTTGGCGGCAAGGTGGAACCGCGGCGCGGGGATACCCAGCGGGAAGGTGGCCGTATTGTGGTGAAGAACCGGCGGTACAAGCTGTTTTCCGATGTGCAGCGCGCGGATGATATCGAAGTCATTCTGCCCGGCAAGGCGGGCGAAAAGCATTTTGAGTATATGGACGCGGTCAAGCTGGTCAATCCCAAGATTACCGTGGAGGGCTATGCGGTGAATGGCCGTGGCTTCTCGGATTATATCCTCCATGCAGACGACATTGTAAAAGCGTAAGAAAGGACAGGTGCATATATGAGACTGGCAAATGGTATTGTGATCGACAAGCAGGCGACGTTTGGACGGCTGCGCTTTTCCGCACTGCGCCGCGAGGTGTTCGAGCAGAACGAGGATGGAACGCCGTCTGATGTGGTCAAGGAACGCACCTACGATTTGAAAAGCAAGACGCAGCGCCGCATGATTCAGGTGAGTATCCCCGCCAGCACACCGTTACGCGATTATCCCTATAACGCCGAGGTGGATATTGTGAACCCGGTGGCGAACACCGTGGCAAACGCCACGTTCGGCAACAACGCGGAAGCGGATTGGTAGAGCAAAAGGCATCTGCCAAACCCGAAAGCAAGCCAGCACAACGGAAAAACATGGTGCAAGGTAAATCGGCTGCAACGAAACCGGGCAGCACCGGTGCAAAGAGAGGCGCGCAGAATGGGGGCGGTAAACAGTGAAGATTAGGGAGATTGCACTTGGCATCGCGGCCATGATCGTTGCGTTCTTCGGTCTCTTGCTGGTGTCGCTTATCCTGTTCGTATCGGACGATAGTGACGGCGGCGGTGGGCTGTTGTATGGCGGTGCAAATCTGTCTGCGGCGGTGCTGGCGCATAAACCAACGGTGGAGCGGTATGCGGCGCAGTACGGCATTTCCGAGTATGTCAATGTCCTGCTTGCTATTATGGAGGTAGAGTCCGGCGGCGTGCTCGAGGATGTGATGCAGTCCTCAGAGTCTATGGGGCTGCCGCCTAATTCGCTGGATACGGAAAGCTCTATCCGGCAAGGCTGCAAGTATTTTGCGGAATTGATCGGCAAGGCGGACCGGCTCGGCTGCGATCTGGACAGTGTGATTCAAGCGTACAATTACGGCGGCGGTTTTCTGGATTATGTCGCGTCGCATGGCGGCAAGTACAGTTTTACGCTCGCGCAGGCGTTCGCAGAAGAAAAATCCGGCGGTGAACGGGTGGATTATCCCAACCCGATTGCCATAGAGGAAAACGGCGGCTGGCGGTATAACTACGGCAATATGTTCTACGTCCGATTGGTGGCGCAGTACCTTTATGCGGCGCAGTTTGACGACGCGACGGTGCAGGCCATTATGAATGAAGCGCTCAAGTATCAGGGCTGGGATTATGTTTACGGTGGTGCGTCCCCGACGACTTCCTTTGACTGCTCCGGCCTGACGCAATGGTGCTATGGTGTAGCGGGCATCAGCCTGCCGCGCACGGCGCAGGCACAGTATGAAGCAACCCAGCATCTTCCGCTGGAAAATGCCAAGCCGGGTGACCTTTTGTTCTTTCAGGGGACGTATAGCTGCGGTGATTATATCACCCATGTAGGTATTTATGTCGGCAACAATCAGATGTACCATGCGGGCAATCCGATCGGTCTGGCAGACCTGACGAGCGCTTATTGGCAGGCGCATTTGGTCTGTGCCGGACGGGTGGCGCAATAAGTTTAGAAAGGTGGAAAACGATATGTTTCAGAAGAAAAACAATTTGCAAGAGAAACAGAAAAAGCCGCGCGTCCTACATGTCGGGACGCGGCGGCCGGTGGTGGTGGCGCTGTGGGCACTGCTGATTTTTGCATTTGCGTTCGCGGTGTATAAGAACTTTACGGCGGTGGATACGCATACCGTCCACGAAACAACGGTGGTGCAGGAGGAAATCGCGGACACAAACACGATTGAGAGTTTTGTAACCAATTTTGCCAAAGTGTATTACTCGTGGGAACAGTCTGCGGCTTCGATCGAGCAGCGGACGGAAAACCTGAAATACTATCTGACGGATGAACTGCAAGCCCTGAACGCGGATACGGTGCGCAGCGATGTGCCGGTATCCTCTGTGGTACAGGATGTACAGATTTGGTCTGTGGAACAAACTGGGGATAGAGTGTATAAAATTGTCTATTCTGTGTCGCAAAAGGTAGTAAACGGGGAAGAAAACGACATTGTTATGTCTGCGTATGAGGTTTCTGTATATGTGGACGACGCGGGCGATCTGGTGATCATTCAGAGCGCGACGGTCACGGGTAAGCCCCAAAAGTCCGACTATACTCCCAAAGCCGCCGAGCCGGACGGTACGGTGTCTGCGCAGGAGAGTACAGAGATCACGGAGTTTTTAACCACGTTCTTTACACTGTATCCGCCTGCCAGCGAGCAGGAGCTTTCCTACTATGCCAGCGACGGTGCGCTGCCGGTGATTGAAAATGAAAGCTATGTGTTTGCTGCTTTGGTGAACCCGGTCTACACCAAGCAGGGCGATACGGTGACGGCAAATGTGGCGGTGCAATACCTTGACCAGCAGACAGGTATGACGCAGGTGTCACAGTTTGCGCTAAAGCTGAAAAAAACTGACGGGAATTGGAAGATTGTGGGGTGAAAAATCCCAAATTTTCATCTTATGACGTAAGTTTTGTTTATATATTATTTAAGTTGCAACGAAACTTGATGGTGATATCTGTAATATGAATGCGATTATCGGGAAAGTGATGATGTTCCAAATAATCATAAAGCAATCGAAGAGGTAAACTCCCTTGGGTTTGTCCATCTTGCCCGATTATGAAATCAACGACTCCCTTACGAACCATTTCAATGTTGTCCGGCGTTACGTCGTGTACGACAACATGGATGCGGTGCGCAAGTCCGCTTTGACAAATAGCACGATATACTCCATTGCGTCCGCTGGAAGAAATATAAATTCCGCGCAGGTTAGGGTCGGAATGGATGGCACGCAAGGTGATACGTTCCGCAAGCTGCTCGTCTAAAAAAGAGCATTCTGGTTGCAGAACATCAATTTGAGGGTAGTTACTTCTCATCTCTTCAAGAAAACCGGTCAATCGCTGCGAATCAGCGTAATGTCCGCTGCGTCGTCCTAAAATAGGAAGGCAGGTGCCGTGACCCTGCATTATCATTCCCATCAGAGCTGCTGCCGCTTGTCCTGAAGCAATATTGTCTGGCCCGACATAAGCAATTCGATTAGCATCTTCAATATCCGTGTTGAAAGTAACAACAGGAATGCCGTTCTGCTCAGATAGAAAATTGATTTTGTCTCGGATCAGAGTATTGGCTAATGGCATTAAGGCGAGCCCATTGATGTGCTCTGTATTTACCAATTCGTCAATCAAAGCAAGCTGATGTGATACATCAATATCTTCCATTGCCCGGACAATAACGGTGACATGAGAGATGTTTTCCTGCTCTGGGAAATTTTCAAATGATTCTCGAAGAATCTGAACAAAGGCAGAACGAGCCGAATGTAAGATCACGCCAAGTTTCCATTGCTTCAAGGGTTTGGCTGGACTGCGTATTGCAAGATAACCCATATCGCGCGCAGTATCTCGTATGCGTTGAGCAACTTCCTCGCGCACGCCCTCTTTGTGATGCAGAGCACGGTCAACCGTGCCGCGGGAGACTCCGCATTTTTCTGCAATTTGTTGCATGGTCACCATAGGGGGATCACCTCCGTTTGAAAGCTGAATTTATTATATCATACAAAAATGCATTTGGACAGATGGTGCAAATGCACGATACAGCGTGATTATAAAAACAGAAAAATATCGATAAAATCGGTTATTATATGACAATTTAATAAATGCATAGATGGATTATTGTGTATTTTAACGATATAATGCACGAAAAAATGATAGTCGCTGTAAGATATTGTATTGGATAAGGAGACGTGCTATTCTGTGGTTGCTAAGTGAAACGTACGTTATCATGATGAAGACTTTTGAAAAAAGAAAGGGGAAAAGAAGGTGGATTTTTTAGCTCTATGCTATGGATTGCGATATCCTTCTTGTTTTTTACTGCGCTGGTTGCGGTGATTTCTGGATGGAAAACACGCGGAGATAATTTGGATTCCGCCGAAGGATATTTCCTTGCTGGCCGTGGGCTTCCGGGGGTGGTTATTGCAGGTTCATTGCTGTTAACTAATCTGTCTGCAGAACAACTGGTTGGTACAAACGGACAAGGGTGGGCATCCGATATGAGTCCGATCGGTTGGGAGGTAGGTGCACTGTTTACTTTGTTTGCACTTGCTTTCTGGTTTTTGCCGACGTATCTCAAAATGGGCACTACTACGATGCCGCAGCTGATGGAAGCGCGGTTTGGTCGCGGTACCAAGTTGATGTTTTCCTTTGTTATCGTTGTGATGTATTCGGTACTGAATCTTCCCGTTATCCTGTATTCTGGTGCGGTTGTTTTTGAAAACATTTTTGATGTATCAGGCATATTTGGTATTAGTAAGTTCCAGTCAGTTGCCATTTTGTGTGTGATCATTGGTGTAATTGGTGGATGTTATGCCATTTTTGGTGGGTTGAAGGCTGTTGCAGTTTCGGATACGATCAACGGTATTGGATTGATTATCGGCGGTTTGATGATTCCATTTCTAGGATTGGCATTGCTTGGACATGAGACGACAGGCGGTGGAATCATCGAGGGGGTACAGTATCTGATCCATGCCGAACCGGAAAAGTTGAATGCTTGGGCCTCATGGGATGCAGCAGAGCCGGCTCTGCCGTGGCCGTTGATCTTTACAGGAATGTTCTTTAATAATCTATATTGGTGGTGTACCAATCAGTCATTTGTACAGCGTGCGCTTGCTGCGAAGAGCCTGAAGGAAGGACAGAAAGGCGCAATTTATTGCGGCTTTCTGAAGACCATAGGATTCTTTTATCTAGTGCTGCCGGGTATTATTGCTTATCATTTGCCCTCCATTCAGGATAAATTGACGGAGGCCGGCAGCAGTGCCATCGACTTTGCTTATCCGGCTCTGGTTTCAGCAGTTGTTCCGGCACCGGTCATGGGTTTTTTTGCAGCAGTTCTGTTTGGCGCGATTTTGTCTTCGTTCAATTCGGTGTTGAACTCAGCGTCGACTATGTTTACGCTCGATTTATATCGTACTGCAATCAATCCGCAGGCTTCTGATGTTAAGTGTGTTAAAGTCGGGAAAATTTATGGTACGATCGCTGGAGCTGTTTCAATCTGTGTTGCACCGTTTGTAATGTATGCGCAGGGCATCACAACATTTCTCAACTCTATGAGTCAGTTCGTCTCTCTGCCGATCCTGTTTACTGTACTTGGTGCACTGATTTTCCGAAAAGCACCAAAGTATGCGCCAAAGCTCATTGCAGGAGTGCATGTTGTTGCTTATGGTGCGTTCATGGTTGTAAAGCCTTGTTACCCCACTTCCGGTGAGCCAATTCATTACCTTTATGCGATCGCAGTACTGTTTGTAGTGGAATTTATCATCATGTGGTATCTCAACAAATATAAAGGTGTCGAAGAATATGTGCCGCAGGATGTTGGTGCTGTGGATTTGACCCCATGGAAATATCGGCATATTGTTTCTATTATTGGCATTTTGCTTGCAATTGGCATTTACATTTTGTTCTCTCCTGTTGGCATTGCTGCGTAAAGCAGAAAACCATATTAACTACTGAATTCAGAAAGGAAGTTTTAAGTATGAAAATCGGTTTTAACGAGGCAAACGATCGCTTCTGCAAGGATCATTCGGTTATGAAGGATTTGGAGTACTGTGAGAAGTACGGCTTTGATTTCATTGACATCCAGTCCGAGTGCCTTAACCGAGACCTCGAAGCGGGTAAGATCACACTCGAAGAGATGGGTGAGTGGTTCAAGAACCATCATCTGAAGATGCTGTCCTACAATGCGCTGTGCTTCTTCAACATGAAGCAGACGCAGGAAGAGAAGGACGCGGTTATGGCTGAACTGGACGAAATTATCCGCCGCTGCGATATCCTCGGCTGCAAGATGATCGTTGTCGTTCCCAGCAAGGATATGAAGGAGCGCGGCCTGACCCCCACCCGCAAGGAGATTCGTGAGGATGCGGTTGCAGTACTCAAGGAAATGGTCAAGAAGTGTGAGCCGCATGGCATCAAGCTCAGCCTCGAGTTCTGTGGTGAGCCAGCCATGACGATCAACCGTTTTGAGGATGCTTACGCAATTGTTGAGGCCGTTGGAAGCCCGATGGTTGGCGTAACGCTCGACCAGTATCACTTCTACGCAATGGGTTCCGGTTGGGATACGCTGGAGAAGGCAGACGGCAAGAAGATCTTCGTCTGGCACCTCAACGGCACCGAGGACCTGCCCTGCGGCTGTTACTACAACAACGACGAGAAGCGCATGTGGCCGGACGCGGAAGGCGACTGCCTGCCCCACGCCCGCTATGCGGACACGCTCAAGAAGATCGGCTTTGATGGCGACTGCTGCACGATCGAGATTTTCCGTCCAGAGTACTACGAGATGGCGCAGGAAGAGAACGTCAAGAAGTCTGCAGAGGTGACGAAAGCACATGTTGCCAAGTATGCGCAGTTTTAAAAATTGTCGTGTAAAGTTTACCAATTTCTAAAAAACATACTAGAAAGGAGAATTACTATGAATTACTTTAAAAAGTTCGGTGCATTGTTTTTGGCTTCTGCATTGTCGGTAAGCATGTTAAGTGCATGCGGCGGTGATGGCGCAGCGAATGATGCTGGTGCCGGTGAAGAAGCTTCTGGCACCCCTACGATTTCCATTGTCTTTAAGACCACGGCAAACGAGTATACACAGTATATGATGGCAGGCGCTCAAAAAGCAGCCGAAGAATACGGTGTTACCGTGGATATGAAAGGCGCGTCTTCGGAAACTGCATATGATGAACAGCAAAATATGATAGAAACTGACTTGAATTCTGGTAAGTATGATGCAATGATTATCGCGCCTTTGCAGGGGGATATGGTATCCACTTTGGTGAATGGAACAAGTATGCCGATTTTTGCCATTGACACCGATTTTGATGCAGAAGAAAAGATTTCTTTCATTGGCATCGGACAGGCGGATGCGGCAGCAAGTGGCGGTGAGGCAGCTGTGGAAGCAGCAAAGGCTGCAGGCTGGACCGAGATCAAGGCAGCTTATATTGCCGGCGTACAGGGCGACTCGACGGCAGAAGCCCGCAAGACCGGTTTCCAAGAAGGCATTGAAGCAGCAGGTGGAACGTTCTTGGTAGATGAAATCCAGTATGCAGATGCAGTGGCAGACAAGGCTGCAAACTGTATGGAGGCGATTATGCAGAATCATCCTGAAGGAATTGCTGTAATTTGCTGTCATAACGATGACTGTGCGATGGCGGCAGCTCGTACAGCTGAAGGTAATCCGGCATACGAAGACACGATTTTTGTCGGCTTTGATGGCAATATTTCTGCTGCGCAGTCGATCCTTGAAGGTGGCGAGACCATGACAGTTGCGCAGAGCGGTTACGATCAGGGCTACCGTGCTGTGGAAACCGTCTTCCGCTATCTCAATGGTGAAGAGGTTGAGAGCTTTATCGACTGTGGAACACAGGTTATAGATAAGGATTCGGCACAGGCTTATCTGGACGAACTTGAGAAACAAATGGACGGAAAACTGGAGTTTTAACGGTAAAACATTTATTTCTAAAAGTTGTGCTAAAAATGTTTATTGTTTCAAAATAATCTATTTTTAAAATGGAGAAGGAGTAATTTGTATGTCAAATGTAAAAATCGGCGTAGTAGGCTGCGGCCGTATCGGCAAGCTGCACATCAACAACCTGATCAACTCCGTACCGGGCGTACAGGTCGTTGCGGCAGCTGATCCGATGCTGGACAAGTCCGGCGCGCGTGAGTGGCTGGCGGAGCGCAAGATCACCAACGTTTCCACCGACTTCATGGATGTTATCAACAATCCTGAGGTTGACGTTGTGTTCGTTTGCTCCTCCACCGACACGCACTGCGATGTTTCCATGGCGGCTGTCAACGCCGGCAAGCATGTATTCTGCGAGAAGCCGATCGACTATGATATTGAGAAGATCAAGAAGCTGCTCGCTCTGGTTGAAGAGAAGGGCGTTAAGTTCCAGGTTGGCTTCAACCGCCGCTTCGACCACAACCACAAGGCTGTGGCTGACGCTGTTAAGGACGGCACGATCGGCGAACCGCACATCGTTATCGTTTCCTCCCGTGACCCCGAGCCGCCCCCGGCATCCTATGTTGCTGTTTCCGGCGGTATCTTCTACGACATGATGATCCACGACTTCGACATGGTTCGCTACGTAACCGGTTCTGAGGCTGTTGAGATTTCCGCTGTCGGCTCCTGCCTGGTTAACCCGAACCTGCAGGAAGAGTCCGGTATCCCGGACGTTGACACCGCTGTTGTTACCATGAAGATGGCTAACGGCTGCATCGCGGTTATCAACAACTCCCGTCAGGCTGTTTACGGCTACGACCAGCGCGTTGAGGCGTTCGGCTCCAAGGGCATGGCTTCCGATGCCAACGACCTGCTGAACACCACCACCGTTATGACCAAGGACGGCGCTCACTCCGAAAAGCCGCTGTGGTTCTTCCTTGAGCGCTACAATCAGGCGTTCATCAATCAGGTTATCGCGTTTGTTGACGCGATCAACAACGATACCGAGACCCCGGTTGGTGCTGTCGATGGCTTGCGTCCGGTTCTGATGGCTAAGGCTGCTACCGAGTCCTGCCAGCAGGGCGGTAAGTGGATCGAGATTCCGGCAACTGTATAAGCACTCTCTTTTTCTTTCTTTTCCATTTTGAGAGGCGGCATTATATATTTTTTCTAATATATAATGCCGCCTCAACTTGTCGATAAACCTCATTCGTGGAGGGAACATGAGTCGGATTTCCGATAGCCTCAAATTGGCATGGAAATTCATATCAAATTTTTAATTTGTCCCGATGAAATTTAACCGTTGTAAATTATTTGTATAATTTGCTGGAAAAAGTTATTGGAACATGAAGGAAGAGCAGAGGGATAAAACAATGAATGGTAGAGGGCTTCGATGAATAGCCCGGTTTGTACCGTGTGGTTTGCCACGCGGTTTTGTTATATATACGGCTTTGGTGAAGGAGGTGGTTCCCATGTGTTGTTTAGCGCATGGGTTCGCCATGCGGTAAGTCAGAAACAAGATCACAACAGAAAGGACTGAGAAAATGGCATTTTTGAAAAAACGCTTCAAGCGGGTAACTTCTATGGGGCTTGCGCTGCTGCTGGCGGTGTCGGCGTTCCCGTCCGCGGCCTTCGCCGCATCGGAAAGCACGCTGGCCGAGGTCACGGCCAAGTTCCTCGACGCGGAAAACGGCAAGGAGATCACCGCGCCGGAAACCTACCGTGTCACGCATGAAGAAAAGTCGCCGCAGGAGATCGAGAATTACACCTACGTCGATTACACCGAGAGCGTCGAGTACGTCTACTCGCACAAGGACCTGACCTATATCGTCGGCTACCCGGACGAAAGCGTCCGAGCAGACGCGCCCATGACCCGCGCAGAAGCCGCAACCGTGTTTTATCGCCTATATGACGGTGAGTACGGGTACGAACGCCGGTGTAAGCGGCGATGTGTCTCGATTGACGTTTGCAAAGGTGATTTGCCAGCTCACCGGACGTGACACCAGCCCGGATACCACGGGTTACAGCGGCAATGTTCAGTATTATCCGGACGTCACTTCGTCTGTCGATCTGGTGACCGAGGTTTCGCATGAGCATGATTATATGCTGGATGCGGACGGCAACGAATACTGGATTTAAGCGGAAGTAAAATAAGGAAATCCCCCGTTTTTTTGCAAACGGGGGATTTCAGTTTGTCGAGAAACCCGGTTATCCATCAAGCATAAGTCGCGTTTCTGGTGTATAGAGGCCAAAAAGGAAAAACAAAAGGCAAGTGCTTTTCCTTCCACAACCAATTATGCCGCAATGGTGCCAACCGGGAACGCTTTGCGGAATACAAAGCGAACCAGCGGGCCAGCGATAATGAGCTGGAACGGCAGTGCCATGATAAAGTTAAAGGGAATGTTGTGCAGCCACTGCATAAGGATGCCAGACCACATACCGGTGTGGAAGCAGCCCTCAACTGCGCCGTACAGCGACATGATAATCACCATAGGAACGACCATGCAGGACGAAATGGTGATAACCTTGCGGCGCACGCTGCTGTCCGGACGGAGCAGGAAGCGGAACGCAACACCCTTTGCCAGCTTGGAGACAAAGAACCAGTCGCAGCAGAATGCAAAGATATAGGCAATGGGGAATCCCAGCCAAGCCATCTGGATGGCTTCGAGCGACACGCCGCCGTGCTGGAGTGCTACATTATAGTTGCTCATCCAAAACACCATACAGAAGCACATGATAACCGAGTAGACCAGACTTTCCCGTTTATTTTGAGGCATTGTTATATTCTCCTTTTATTAAAATACAAAAGTCAGGCAAACAGAAGCGACACACATGGCGCGGACTTCTTCGTGCAGGGATTATTATAGCAAATTTTGCGTTCCGTTCGTAATTGTGAGTGTTTCCAAATTGTTCTGTCCGCAGCCATGCGTTTCGGGATAAAGTGCGCATGCAAACGATTTTTCTCGACTGAATAGATTGGTTTGATGCAGTATAGTTTGCAGTTTCATAATATCAGTCTTCCGGGTATCCATCCGTAAAATCTGTTAAGGCGGCAGTATGGATAGAACTGGCCAAGGCGTTTGTTTAGAAGAAAAGCTGCAAACGGTAGGATAGATACGAATAGCGTACAAGCAGCTTTGCATATAGTTGGTTTTGAAATGGATGGTGATTGCAATATGGCAAAAGAACAAGTGCAGGTCGTTTGCAAGAGCGTTTTTGAAAATACAGAGAATTGTTGCAGTACAGCACGGCTGACCCAGAAATGGATGGAACTGATTAACCTGATGGAAAAGTGCAAAGAGAATATTGCGACAACAGGGCAATGACAAGCCGTTTTCTGTGCGTTATAATAGGTACAGAAAATGGCTTGTTCCTATCTTGGAGGAGATAGAACATGAAAGTCGCTATTTACTGTCGGTTATCCGAGGAAGATCGGAACAAGCAGGTCGAAACTGACGATTCGGGCAGTATTCAGAACCAGAAAGCCATGCTGGTACAGTATGCAAGAGAACAGGGGTGGGAGCTTTACGGTATTTACAGCGATGATGATTACGCAGGGGCGGACAGACGCCGCCCGAAGTTCAACGAGCTGTTGGCGGATGCGGAAAAGCGAAAATTTGACATTGTGCTTTGCAAAACACAGTCGCGCTTTACCCGCGAGTTGGAGCTGGTCGAAAAGTACATCCACGGGCTGTTCCCGCTGTGGGGCATTCGTTTTGTCAGTATTGTTGATAATGCAGACACGGCGAACAAGGGCAATAAGAAGTCGCGGCAGATCAACGGCCTTGTCAACGAGTGGTATTTAGAGGATATGTCGGACAATATCCGCAGCGTGCTGACAAACCGCCGTCAGAACGGTTATCATATTGGCGCGTTTGCACTCTATGGATACCGGAAAGACCCAAACCAAAAGGGACATCTGCTGGTCGACTCGGAAGCGGCGGCGGTCGTTCATGAGGTCTTTGCCTTGTATGCACAGGGCTATGGCAAAACGACGATCGCCCGGATGCTCAACGACCGCGGCGTTCCGAACCCAACCGAGTACAAGCGCCTGCATGGGCTGCGGTACCAGAACCCCAAAAGCGAGCAAAGCACGCTTTGGAAATATTATGCGATTGCGGATATGCTGGAAAACGAGATTTATATCGGCAACATGGTGCAGGGCAAGTACGGCAGCGTTTCGTACAAGACCAAGCAGAACAAGCCACGTCCGCGGGAAGCATGGTATACCGTCGAAGGGACACATGAGCCGATCATTGAGCGGGAACTGTGGGACAGGGTTCAGACGCTGCGGCTGCAGCGCGCCAAGCCGTTCCGCGTGGGCAAGATCGGGTTGTTTGCCCGCAAGGCGCGGTGCGCGTACTGCGGCTATGTGATGCGGTCGAGCAAGACCAAGGAACGGCATTATCTCAAATGTCCCAACCGTCATGTTGCGGCGGATGCCTGTCCCGGCGCTTTTATCGCAGTGGACAAACTGGAGCAGGCGGTGCTTGCAGAACTGAAATGCCTTTCGCAGTCCTATCTGGATCGGGACGCGCTCGAACAGGGCGTCGAATTTTGCACCAACCTGCAAGCGCAAAAAGCACGGCTGCAGGCGGATCTTGATACCTATCGGGATAAAGCAGCAGCGTATGCGAAGGGACTGCGGGAGCTGTATCTGGATAAGGTGAAAGGCGTACTGACCGAAGGGGATTACGTCGCCCTGTCCGCTGATTTCACGAAGGAGCGTAATCGGATGGAGCGTGTGATCGCGGACGGCGAACGGCAGCTGGACGAGCTGGAAGAACGCATCGCAGCAGGGGACAACCGCCGTGCACTGGTTGAGCAGTACACGAATGTGGACCACCTGACCCGCGAAATGGTTGACATTTTGATCGACCATGTTTCGGTCGGCAGGCGGGCGAAGGGAACCAAAACCGTACCGGTTGAGATTTTCTGGAAATTTTGACACGGATGTCGGAAATTGTGTTTTATACACAATGAACGCCGGTGTTGTCTGTTGAAAACGGCGGAAAAAGTTGCGCATTTCTGGTTGTAGCATCTGCCGCCAGATCTTCAAACAGATCGGTAATCGGATCGCCCTTGCTTTGCAGGGCAGATGCCGAAAACGGGATGCCGGCGGCAGACTGCGGATAGATACCGGTCGTGTGATCGACGAAATAGGCATCAAAGCCGCCCTCTTTGATCTGTTCAGGGGTCAGGTTGCGGGTCAGCTGATAGACAATGGCGGCGATCATCTCCTGATGCGCCAGTTCCTCCGTGCCGATGTCGGTCAGGATGGCCTTGCCTTCTTTGTACGGCATGGCATAACGCTGGTTGAGGTAGCGCATGGCCGCGCCGATCTCGCCGTCCGGGCCACCAAGCTGCGTGATAACGATCTTGGCGGTCTGCGGGTCGGGATGCTTGATATTTACCGGGTATTGTAAACGCTTATCGTATGACCACATCAGTTATCCTCTCCTTCCCACGGCCACGGGTCGTCGATCCAGCGCCAGTTGCCGACGCGAGTGTCAACCTCGCGGGCGGTCAGCGGGCCGTAGGCGTCCTCGTACTCCGCTGCGGCTTTGTCAAAAGCGGTGCGCATCTTGCTGTAATAGGCCAGTGCGGCGGTGTTTTTCGGATGGCCGTCGAGATACTGGATCACATCGACCAGTGCGAAATCATACATGCGCACACGGCTGAGCAGTTTTTCGCGTTCGGTCATTGCGGGACAGCCTCCTCTCCGAGGAAGGGCTTGTCGAGCGCCGGGAAAATGGTGCCGCGGCTGAAGGCAAGCGCGGGTTCATACGGCGTATCAAAGCTTTGCGCCGGCACAAAGGCCATGGCAAGCGAAAGCAGACGGGGATCAATGCTGTCCGCAGGCAGCGCCTGATCGCCCGAAGGGTTGGTCGTATTCATATGCAGGTTGCTCCTTGTTTGTCGGTTTGAGGCCTCGCCTCAATGTCAGTGTATGCCGCAGGAAAAAAGACGGTGAAAGCGTGGGCAAACTGTGGTATACTATCCTTATCAAAGGAGGCATGAATTATGGAGCTTTCTATCATCAAGGAACAGAGCGCAAAAGCGGCGGCGCTGGTGTGTGATGCCGCGAAGCTGCGCGCAGGGGATTTGTTTGTGGTTGGCTGCTCGTCAAGCGAGGTGTGCGGGGAAAAGATCGGCACCCATTCTAGCGTAGAGGTGGCCGAAGCGGTGTTTGACGGCATTTACGGTGTTCTGCGTGAGCGGGATATCTATCTGGCTGCGCAGTGCTGCGAGCATTTGAACCGTGCACTGGTGGTTGAGCGGGCGGCCTGTGAGCGTTTCGGGCTGGACGAGGTCAATGTAATCCCGCAGCCCAAGGCCGGCGGTTCGTTTGCAACGACCGCCTATAAACGTTTTGCCGATCCGGTTGCGGTGGAGAACCTCAAGCAGTCTGCATCCGCGGGCATGGATGTGGGCGGAACGCTTATCGGTATGCACATCAAGCCGGTGGTGGTGCCGCTCCGCATTGAGGTCAAGCACATTGGCGAGGCCATCCTGCTTTGTGCGCGCCGCCGCGCGAAGTTTGTCGGCGGCAGCCGCGCGGTATATAATGAAAAACTGTTGTGAGGGATTTATGGGACTAAAAGCGGTATTTTTTGATCTGGACGATACGCTGTATGGCAGCTTTCAGGCGTGTGATGCATATGCTTATGAACGGCTGGCTGTTTGGGCGGAGGAGGAACTGGACGTTTCCGGCATTCAATTTGCACAGGCGTTTTGGGTGAACCGGAAGCGGCTGGCCCGGCAGCAGCCCGGTATGCCGCCGGTGCATGACCGGGTGTTATTTGCGCAGGGCGCGCTGGAGCGCTTGGGCTGCAATGCCATCCGCTATGCCAGAAAGGCACATCGGGTCTACTGGGATGCGGTGATGGAGAAAATGGAACGGCGTCCGGGCGTGACCGAGCTGCTGGATGACCTGCGGCAGGCGGGCGTCAAGACCGCCATCTGCACGGATATGCTGGCGGATATCCAGATGGAAAAGCTGGAACGGCTTGGCCTTGCCGACCGGGTGGATTATCTGGTTTCGAGCGAGGAAGCCGGCATGGATAAGCCGGGCTCGCCGATCTTTTGGCTGGCACTGCAAAAATGCGGCTGCTTGCCGCAGGAGGCCGCCATGGTGGGCGATAACTTCCAGCATGATGTACAGGGCGCGATGGATGTCGGCGTGGCAGGCGTGTGGCTCAACTGGACCGGCCTGCCGCAGCCACAGGAGGAGCGACCGTATTATCAGGCGGATACATTTATGCAGGCGGCGGACTACATCCGTACCCTGCTGTAAGGAGGACTGGAATGGATATGCAGCATTTTGACTATAAGCCGCGGGGCGTATGCCCGATGCGGATTTCGTTCGATCTGGAAGGGGATAAGGTGCATAACGTTTCCTTTCAGGGCGGTTGCAACGGCAATTTGCAGGCCATCAGCCGCGTGGTCGAGGGGATGACGGTCGATCAGGTCGAGGGGTATTTCAAGGGCATTTCGTGCAGTGGCAAGGGGACCAGCTGTTCGGATCAGCTGGCAACCGCTGTCCGCGCCGCGTACGAACAGAAAAAGGCATAAGAAAACGCACTGCTGTTGCAGCGCGTTTGGGATACAATAAAACGAGCCGTGTGAGCGGCTCGTTTTGTTTTGCTTGTCAGGCAAGCGCAATATATTGCTGCGGGTCCACTTTCTCATCGCCCACATGGATTTCGAAGTGCAGGTGGGGGCCGGTGGAGTTGCCGGTGTTGCCGGAGAGGGCAATCCGGTCGCCCTTGGCGACGATGTCACCGACCGAAACCAGCAGCTGGGAATTGTGGCCATACAGGGTTTTGTACCCGTTCTGATGGTCGAGGATGATATAATTGCCGTAGCCGTTGCCGGAATCTTCCGCAACGATGACTTTGCCGTTGTCCGCGGCGTAAACCGGTGTGCCCTCGCTGGCTGCCAGATCGACGCCGCTGTGCAGCTTACCCCAGCGCCATTTGAAGCCGGAAGTGAAGGTGTAGCCATTGATGGGAACCATGAAGTCGCCGGTGCCGATGCCGATGTTGCGCGTACCGACTTCAATGATTTCGTCGGTGGCGTTACTCAGTACCGTGCGTTCCAGAATCGTGCGTCCATGTTCCTGTCCATCCACGGTCTGGATTTCGGCGGTGACCACCGCCTCGCCTTCGCTGCCCTCCTGAATGGTGGCGCAGTAGGTCTGGTCCAGCGCATCATTTTCTCGGGTGATGGTTTCGTACGGGATGGATTCCGTATACGTCACCGAGCGGGTGGAGGTCACATCCAAGCGGGGGGACAACTGCTGATAGAGGGTAGACAGGTCGGAGACCAGATCGGTTTCTGCCACCACTTCGTCTACCCGTACGGCCTGCAGAAAGTCCGTGTTTTCATCCGCTGCCGTGGTGTACTGGGCTTTGACACGGTCCAGCAGCGCCTGTGCATCCTCAGCCGAGCGGCACACGCCCGCTTTTTCACCGTCTACCGAGATAACCGCCAGGGTGTCCAGTTCACCGCTGGCTTGGATCAGGTCGCTTTTCAGTTCTTCGCCGGTCAGGAATTGGGATGCCGGCGCGCGCAGCGGGCAGGTGTCAATCGAGACGGGAAGGGTATACGCACTGTCCGATAGGGAAGAGGCGCTTTGCTCGATTTCTGCAACCGCCTCAGATAGCGTGTCCGGATTTTCCACCAGACCGAGCGGGCAGTCGTTGACATACACCATGGTGCCGTTCTGCGTCAGCAGCGCGCCGGGGACAAAAAACAGCGGCACGAACACAGCCATCGCGCATACCGCGCGCCGCTGTCCTGCGCCGGATACCGCGCAACGGATGGCGCGCCACAGCGGCAGATCATACAGCAGGCAGATCAGCCGGTCGAGCAGCAGCACGGCGCGGATTAGCCCATAAAGCAGGCCGGAAAACAGGCCGGAAACAAAAGATAACAGGTTTCGCATGACGGTAGTATGGAGAAAAGATGCTCCCCATATTCCCTCCTTTCGCAATCCAAAGGTTACAGTTTGGTAACAATGGATAGCTTACGCAACGCGGAGGGCGAAGTCATACGAAACCTGTCGGATGATTCAAATATTTTATTTTTTTGCAACGTTGCCCGTAAAATCAGTGGGGAAAAAGCGCGGATCGAGCGGTTTTTGCTGATAATAGCGGTCGAGCATGGCGCGCTGCAGCGAGACGGCCAGCGGTACGGCGGCATCGAACAGGTCACAGAAAGAATCCGTGCGTTCCTCGCCATGCGCCATCCATGGACGGTGCTCCTGATTGGCGCAGTCGGCGGCGAGCGGTTCGTCCGGACGGATGAGCGCGGAGGCCAGTCCGGTTTTGCCCATCAGGCGTTCCAGATGGAGCAGGCGGCCGCGGATATGGCTGCCGCTGTGTACCAGATGCAGGACACGGCGCATGTCATGCAGTGAGCGGTATACCGCGGCAGGCGAAACCCGCGTTCCGTAGGCATCGCGTGCAGCGTGCGCCAGTACGCGCGCCAGCACAGTGCATTCGGCCGCATTCGGGTCGAGTAGGCGGAACGCTTCATAGCCTGACGGTTCGGCAGCGATATAGCCCGCGATCATGATGCCGTCGATATCGCTTTCGACCAGTTTGCGGCGGGCTTCGGTCGAATAGCCGGGCATAAAGAGTGTGAGGCGGTCGGCTTGTGCTTCGATAAAGGCGTGTGTGACGCGGCTGAGCGCATAATGTGTGCAAAACCCGAACACATAGGCAAGCGCCGCGGTGTTATGCTCCTGCACGGCAGCAGCGCAAAGCGCCTCGAACAGCGGCGCAGGCGCCTCGGTATAAATCCGGTGGGCCAGCCGGCGCACCGGACCCGGAAACGGTGCGTGATAATAGGCGAGCGGGTCGGGACCCTGCGCGCCCCAGCGGTAAGCCGCGGGGTAGGTGTCCGCAATGTGCGCGACGGAATCCCCGGTGACACGCTGCACGGTGGTGGCAAAAATATGATGGGTGGCAAAAGACGGCATAACGGTTCCCCTTCCCAAACAGCTTTTCGGGCGATGGCGCGGCACCGCCCGGACAAAACGTTACCCATAGTATACCGCAAAAGATTGCAAAATGCCAGCAAAAGCGGTATACTATTTTTATGTCAAAATTGGGAGTATCTTTCCCGGAAAACGTGGAGGAATGTCAATTATGAAACTCGGCATCGTCGGACTTCCGAATGTGGGCAAGTCCACTTTGTTCAACGCGATCACGCAGGCGGGCGCGGAGAGCGCCAACTATCCCTTCTGCACCATCGACCCCAATGTGGGCATGGTTGCCGTGCCGGATGAGCGCCTGCAGCCGCTGACCGACCTGTACCATGCAAAAAAGACCACGCCGGCTGTTGTGGAATTTGTCGATATCGCGGGTCTGGTGCGCGGTGCGAGCAAGGGCGAAGGGCTGGGCAATAAATTCCTGTCCCACATCCGCGAGGTGGACGCGATCGTGCATGTGGTGCGCTGCTTTGAAAACGAAAATATTGTGCATGTGGAAGGTTCGGTCGATCCCGCGCGCGACATTGAAACGATCAATCTTGAACTGATCCTGGCCGATATTGAGCATCTGGAGCGCCGTCTCGAGCGCACACGCAAGGCGGCCAAGGCGGACAAAAAACTGCTTGCGGATGTAGAGATTCTGGAAAAACTCAAGGCGCATCTGGAGGAGGGCAAGACCGCCCGCACGTTTGAGGGCTTTGCCGACGACGAGGATGTGCAGCGCGTGATCGGGGAGAGCGACCTGCTGTCCGCCAAAAAGGTGATCTACGCCGCCAACATGGACGAGGCGGGCTTCACCGGTGACAAAACCGAAAATGAGCGCTTGGCGGCCGTGCAGAAAATCGCGGACGCGGAGGGCGCAATGGTGCTGCCGATCTGTGCCAAGCTGGAAGAGGATATCGCGGGCATGGACGCAGAGGAAAAGGAGATGTTCCTGTCCGAGCTCGGCCTGCACGAATCCGGTCTGGACCGTTTGATCAAAGTGTGCTACGATCTGCTGGGTCTGATGAGTTACCTGACCGCGGGCGAGCAGGAGGTTCGCGCGTGGACGATCGAAAAGGGCACCAAGGCGCCGCAGGCGGCGGGCAAAATCCACTCGGACTTTGAGCGCGGCTTTATCCGTGCCGAGGTTATCCAGTATAAGGATCTGATTGAGCTTGGCTCGCTGGCAGCTGCGCGGGAAAAGGGCTTGGTTCGCTCGGAGGGCAAGGATTACGTGATGCAGGACGGAGATGTGGTCCTGTTCCGTTTTAACGTGTGACAAAATCTATAAGGAACGCAAAAAGCACCGCTTGGGCGGTGCTTTTTTTGCTGGATGCAGGTCAAACTGGGCAAGCTGTTATTTTACCGAATTGTTATTGCTTCCCCCACTATTGCAGTATATAATAGGAACGGCGAATCATGTCGAACGGCAGTGTATCTGCCGGGTTTTGTTTTATGACGTAAATTGTATGATGTTTTGCATATCTGCATATATAAGTAGCGGAAAAGAGGAAGATCAAGTTGAGTATCCTGAAAAATCAAAAGAAGGGAGGCACGCATGTGGCCAAGCGCACCACGCAGACTGCTGCCCCGAAAAAGGGGAAAACGCAAAAGCATGTGCCGCTGGCGGCGAAAATTGCAGGCGGTATCTTGGCGCTGCTGCTGGTGGGCCTGTGCGGTTTCACCTACTTTTACCCCAATGTTTTTCCCGGTGTAACGGTCGGGTCAATCCCCGTCGGCGGGATGACCAAAAGCGAGGCGGAAAACCGGGTCGAAGCAAAAAGCAAGCCGCTGTACCAAGATGCCAAGGTGTCGCTGACCATTTACGACACCACGTATGATATTCCGGTGCGCGATGTGCTGGAAAGCGTGGATGGCGAACAGTCGGTGCAGAACGCCTATGCGGTAGGCCGCACGGGCAACCCCTTTGCCCGCATGTGGAATGTGATGAAAGCGGCGGTCGGCATGAACGAAGCGCAGATTGCCGCGCAGGTCGATGAGGATGGACTCAAGCAGGCGCTGGAGGAGATCGCGTCCAAGGCGCTGACCGAGCCGGTCGAGCCGACATGGAAGATCGGCACGGATACCATGACGGTTTACGCGGGCAAGCCGGGTGTCGATTTCGATACGGATGCGGTTCAGCAGATTTTGGACGAAAAAATCCGCCTGATGGATTTCGAACCTTATGAGGTTTCGACCGAACTGACCGATGCGCCGGCGATTGATATCGACAAGATTGCGGAAGCGGTGATCGGTGACCCGGTCAGCGCTACGGTCAATAAGGAGGATGGCAAGACCATCGTTCCGGAAAAGGTCGGCGTGCAATTCGACGTGGAAGAGGCACGCAGCATCATTGGGGACGGTTCGGCCGAGAGCTATACCATTCCGATCACCACAACCCCTGCCAAGGTGACGGCGGAAGATCTGAAAACCAAGCTGTTCCAGGATACTCTGGCGCAAACCTCCACCTCGCTGGACGAAAGCAATACCCCGCGCACGAATAACGTCCGTCTGGCGGCATCGTCCATCAACGGCACCATCCTTAACCCGGGCGATGAGTTTTCCTACAATACCGTTGTAGGCGAGCGCACCGAGGCGCGCGGGTATAGGCCGGCGGGCGCATATGTCAATGGGCAGGTCGTCGATGAATTTGGCGGCGGCGTGTGCCAGCCCTCCTCGACGCTGTATATGGCCGTCCTGCGTGCGGATCTGGAGGTCACAGAGCGGCACAACCATTCGTTTACCGTTGCCTACACCCCGTTGGGCGAGGATGCGACCGTGGATTACGGCAATCTGGACCTTCGGCTCAAGAATAATACGGATTATCCGAGCAAGAGTCTGGCCGAGCAGACAAACGGCAAGATGATCATGACCATCGTGGGCACCAAAACCAGCGATAAAACGGTGGAAACCCGCACTGAGGTTTTGGAAACCTATACGCCGCAGACGATCGAGAAAAAAGACAGTTCGATGATGGTCGGGCAGACCCGTGTCGATACCACACCGATCACCGGGTATTCCACCCGCACCTATCAGGTGATCACGGAAAAAGGCAAAACGACCGAGGTGCTGGCCAACACGTCCAACTACGTCAAGCGGGATAAAATCGTGTATGTCGGCACCAAACAGCCGACGCCTGCAACGCCGCAAAAGCCTGCAACGCCGCAAAAACCGGCAACCGAGGGAACAACGGAAACCGGGGAGACAGCATCGGACGGAGCATCCGGTGCAGCCGGGGAAACTTCCACAGAAACGGCGGGCGAGCAGTCGCAAGCCGCTTCCTAAAGACAAATGAGATCAAGGGTAGGAGGATGACGGATGAGAC
The DNA here is from genome assembly GCA_944376955.1 of uncultured Agathobaculum sp. Classification (GTDB taxonomy): domain Bacteria; phylum Bacillota; class Clostridia; order Oscillospirales; family Butyricicoccaceae; genus Agathobaculum. The sequence goes on from CALWEB010000039.1 coordinate 21,193, forward strand.
AAGAGTTTACCGCGCAGATGCGCAAGGAGATCAAGCGGGCCTGCAAGGGGCGGGTGCTGGACAATCTGGGGCGCTGCATCGGCATTCACTTTTTGTGCATGGTGCCGTTTGCGCTGCTGTTCCTGATGCTGTACCTGTCGCTGTTCGGCCGGGTGTTTGCCATGGCGATGGCTGGGTATACCGATGAATACATGCTGGGTATGGCCATGACGCAGGGCGTGAATACCGTGTGGTTGGTGGTGTTCCTGATGATGATCATCAGTGGACCGCTGACCTTTGGCATGATGGGGTTTTATCTTGCCGTGCAGCGCGGGGAGAAACCGTCCATTGGTATGCTGTTCAAGCCCTTTACCTCGCTGCGGTCGCTCTGGACCGGCATCAAAATGGAGTTCTGCCTGACGTTCCGCGCACTGCTTTGGATGATCGGACCGTCAATCGTATATATGGTATTGGTGTTTTCTCTGGCATTCAGCGCGGCGATGCGGGGCGACGTGCGCAGTGTTTCGACGGTGATGGCCATCCTCAACGTCCTGTATGTGATTGCACTCATTCCGATTGAGGTCAAGTTGATGACCTATCAGGCGGGCTGGGTAATCCTGTGCGACGATGAGACGCGCAGCGTCTGGGATGCGACGCGCGAAGCGTCCGCCGTGTTCCGTGGTCAACTTGGCAACCTGTTTGTGTTCGTGCTGAGCTTTATCGGCTGGTACATCCTGCTGCTCGGCGTCACCTATCTGTGCGTCGGCCTTGGGGTTGCGGGCATCATGGTGGTGCAGGGCAGCACCGGTATTGCGGTTCTGGTTGCGGCGATCATCGCTGCCGTCTGTCTGGCAGTACTGCTTGGTGCATTCCTGGATACGTATGAGATGAGCGCCTTTTTCGGCATATACGAAGCGCTTTCTAAGCCGGCGGCGGGGCCGCAAGACACGCCCTTCACCGATCCTTGGCCGGGGCAGGGCAACGACGGCACACCGCAATAACTTCACAAAGCAGACAGCGAAACGGTGGGTTTTCCCGCCGTTTCGTGCGCTTGACAGTGCAAAGGCGCAATGCTATAATGAAACCGTTAGATCGGCAACATGGCGATGAAGAGGAAAGTACGCGGCGAGGTACGGCAAAGCGAGTCCCGGATGGTGTGAGCGGGATGCGGAAGACGTGGCGGAAAATGGCCTCGGAGCACCGCACCGACCGGCGGCATCCCCGCCCTAGGCTGCGGCGGGGGATTCCCGTTATCGGATCGGGGTATGGCAGTACCCGCTAAGGCGCGCCGCCGTGAGGGGCGCGTGAAGCAAGGTGGTAACACGGAAGCGGCATCCGCTCTCGTCCTTGGATGGATTCCATTCGGGGAGGAGGGCTTTTTCATTTCTAGGGCTTAGCACGTATGAAAACGGACGAAATTCCGCAAACCAATGGATAAAGGAGAAAGATCACATGGACAAGAAACCCTATTATATCTCGACGGCGATCGCCTACACCTCGGCAAAGCCGCACATCGGCAACACCTATGAGATCGTACTGGCAGACGCCATTGCGCGCTACAAACGCCTGACCGGCTACGACGTTTACTTCCAGACCGGCACGGATGAGCATGGCCAGAAGATTCAGGAAAAGGCCGAGGCCGCAGGCATCACCCCGCAGCAGCATGTCGATAACGTGGCGGCTGAGGTAAAGCGTATCTGGGATTTGATGAATACCACTTACGACAAGTTCGTCCGCACGACCGACCCGATGCACGAGAAGAAAGTGCAGAAGATCTTCAAGAAGCTGTACGATCAGGGCGATATCTACAAGGGCAGCTATAAGGGCAAGTACTGCAAGCCCTGTGAGTCCTTCTGGACCGAAAGCCAGCTCAAGGATGGCTGCTGCCCGGACTGCGGCCGTCCGGTTGTGGATGCGGAGGAGGAAGCCTACTTCTTCCGCATGAGCAAGTATGCCGACCGCCTGATGAAGCACATCGAGGAGCATCCGGAGTTTATCCAGCCGGAGAGCCGCAAAAACGAGATGGTCAACAACTTCCTGAAACCTGGCCTGCAAGACTTATGCGTGTCGCGCACCTCGTTCTCGTGGGGCATCCCGGTCGACTTTGATCCCGGCC
>CALWEB010000040.1 GCA_944376955.1 uncultured Agathobaculum sp.
TTTGCTCCAAGTGCCACCCCTTCTTCACGGGCAAGCAGAAGCTGGTAGACACCGGCGGACGTGTTGATCGCTTCAAGAAGCGTTTCAATCTGGACAAGTAAGAAAAAGCCATCGAAACGGTTGCTGAAGAAGCGCGTTTCGGTGGCTTTTCTGTTTCAAAACCCGCCCGTTCATACGGGCACGCCCCAGAGAGGGGAGGAATCTGCAATATGACCGAACTGGAAAACAAGACGCAGGCAGAGCGCGCAGTGCTGGTCGGGCTGTCCTGTCCGTCGTTCACTGCGCAGCAGGACGCGGATGAACGCACGATGGCCGAATTGCGCGCGCTGGCTGAGACCGCAGGCGCGGAAGCGGTTGCGATGACCTTGCAGCGCCGTCCCGCGCCGGATGCGCGCACCTTCATCGGGGAAGGCAAGGCGGAGGAGGTGCGGCAGCTGGCCGAGGCGAACGAGGCTACGCTTGTGCTGTTTGATAACGAGCTGTCGCCTTCGCAGACGCGCAACCTCGAGGAACTGATCAAATGCACGGTGCTGGACCGTTCGGCGCTCATCCTTGATATTTTCGCCCAGCGTGCCCGCACGGGCGAGGGCAAGCTGCAAGTTGAACTGGCACAGTATCAGTATATCCTGCCCCGGCTGGCCGGCATGTGGACACACTTGGTGCGTCAGACAGCGGGCGGCGGCAAAAGTCCGATCGGCACGCGCGGCCCGGGCGAAACCCAGCTCGAGACCGACCGCCGTCACATCCGCAAGCGGATCGATAAACTCAAGGCGGATTTGGAGCAGGTGCGTCAGGTGCGTGCGGTGCAGCGCCGCCAGCGCAAAAAGACCGAATTACCCATGGTTGCGATTGTGGGCTACACCAATGCAGGTAAGTCCACGTTACTCAACCAGCTGACTGGTGCGGGCATCGAGGCCAACGACCGCCTGTTTGATACGCTGGACCCGACGACCCGCAAAAAGCGCATTTCAGACACACAGGAGATCCTGCTGTCCGATACGGTTGGGTTTATCCGCAAGCTGCCGCATCATCTGGTGAGCGCATTCAAAGCAACGTTGGAGGAGCTGGCCTACGCCGACCTGCTGCTGCATGTTGTGGACGTGTCGGACGAGGATTGGCGCATTCAGGCCGAGACCGTAGAGGGTGTTATCGCGCAGCTGGGCGCACAGGATATCCATCGTCTGATGGTGTACAATAAGGCAGATAAGTGTGATCCGGACGCCCTGCCGTATTTCCGACCGGATGAGGGTGTGGCCATTTCCGCTAAGACGGGCGAAGGCGTGGATGCATTGCTCACGGCGATCGAACAGGCACTTGGCCGCGGCAAGCATAAAGTGAAATTGCTGATTCCGTATGCAGACGGTGCGGTGCTGGATATGCTGCACCGTGAGGCGCAGATCGAATCGACCGAGTACGCCGCCGAGGGTACGCTGGTGCAAGCGATCGTGGACGATAAGACCTATGGCCGCGTAGCGGAATATCTGACCGCGGAATAACGCGCGGATGGACGCGCGAAAAACGGGGAAGCACGATGGAAAAGGACTATTTTGTACCCTTTGCCGCGTATGGCGAGGATAAATTTGAAGAGAAACGCTCCAAGTTTACCGGGCGGCTGTGGCGGGTGGAAACGGCGGAGGAGGCGGTTTCCCGCATCAAGGAAATGCGCGAAACCTATTGGGACGCGACGCACAACTGCTATGCCTATATCCTGCGCGAAGGGAATGTCATGCGCTATTCGGACGACGGTGAGCCGCAGGGCACGGCTGGGATGCCGATTTTGGAGGTACTGCGGCATGAGCAGCTGGAAAACTGCCTGTGCGTGGTCACGCGCTATTTTGGCGGCGTGCTGCTCGGTACGGGCGGGCTGGTGCGCGCCTATACCAAAGGCGCGCAGATCGCGGTAGCCGCAGCAGGCGTGCAGCGTATGAGCCTGTTTTCGGTCGCGCTGATTGCCTGCCCGTACAACCTGTACGAAATGGTGCAGCATCTGCTGCCGGAGTACGATTGCGCTGCGGAACAGACCGATTTCGGTGCGGATGTGACACTGACGGTTACATTGCCCGCGGGCGGTGAGGAACGGCTCAACGCGGCGCTGGCCGAGGCAACCGCCGGACAGGTGTATGCAGAGGTGATGGAGACGCGCTTCATGGGCAGGCGTGTAAAATAAAAAGAAAAAATTTGCCCATTTCAAAAGGGTTTTGACGATTGGTTTGGTATAAATCAATTAGACGGTTTTTGGGTGGTAAAAAAGGGAGGTGCGCAACGCATGACAATCCGGGAACAGCAGGAGCAGCGGGAGCATGTGATGCTGGCGCCTTGGGCCACCTTTGCGGATCACTCCCAGGGGCGGCAGCGCGAGATGGCGCCGTGCCCGTACCGCACCTGTTTTCAGCGTGACCGCGACCGCATCATCCACTCCAAGGCGTTCCGGCGTCTGAGCCATAAAACGCAGGTATTCATTTCTCCCGAAGGCGACCATTACCGCGCCCGCCTGACGCATACGCTGGAGGTTTCGCAGATCGCGCGCACGGTGGCGCGCGCGCTGCGGCTGAATGAAGATTTAACCGAAGCGATTGCACTCGGCCATGATCTGGGGCACACGCCGTTTGGACATGCAGGTGAACGTGCGCTGGCCGAGGTCTGCCCGTTTGGGTTCCGCCATAACGAGCAGAGTTTGCGCATGGTGGATCTGATTGAGGATCTGAACCTGACGCAGGAGGTGCGGGACGGTATTATCTGTCATACAGGCGCCAAAAAAGCGGACACGCCCGAAGGGCGGATCATCCACTATGCCGACCGGATTGCCTACATCAATCACGACATCGATGACGCGGTGCGCGCCGGGGTGATCAAAAGTACGGATATCCCGCAGTATCTGCGCCGCCGGTTGGGCGACAGCCACGGCAAACGTATTGACACGATGGTAACGGCGATGATTGAATACGGCACGGCACATCAGGAGATCGGCATGGATGAGCAGGTGCATGACGATATGATGGAACTGCGCAAATTCATGTTTGACCATGTGTATCACGGCACCGGGGCACAGCGCGAAGAGGCGCGCGCCAAGGAGATGCTGCGCAGCCTGTATGAATATTTTGTGGCCCATCCGGATGAACTGCCGGGGGACTATTTTGTGCTGATGACGCACGGCGAGCCGCTCGAGCGCGTGGTGTGTGACTATATCGCATGTATGACCGACCGGTATTCGATCTCGGTTTATACAAATTTATTCATTCCGAAAAGCTGGAATAAGATTGAAGGATAAAAAATCCGGCTATCCTACAAAGGAGGTGGGCAAATGGCGTTTGACCGCGTGTTTCTGGACGAATTATCCGCACGGAACGATATTGTGGACGTGGTTTCCCAATATGTGCAGCTGAAAAAGAGCGGCGCAAATTATTTCGGCCTTTGTCCCTTCCATAACGAAAAAACGCCGTCCTTTTCCGTTTCGCCGGATAAGCAGATTTTCCACTGCTTCGGCTGCGGCGCGGGCGGCGGTGTGATCACCTTCACCATGAAAGCGGAAGGGCTGGAGTTTCCCGACGCGGTGCGCTATCTGGCGGCACGCGCGGGGATGCAGGTGCCAGAGCAAGGCGAAGCCGACCGGCAGGCGGCCCGCCGCCGCGACCGGCTGTATGCCTTGTGCAAGGACGCGGCGCGGTTTTATTATGATACACTGTGGCAACCGGAAAACCGTGTGGCGCAGCAGTATTTTCTTGGCCGCGGCCTGCACCGGCGCACAATGAACCGCTTTGGTCTCGGTTATGCGCCCGATTCTTTTCATGCGCTGCTCGACGCGATGACTGCAAAAGGGTATACGCGCGAGGAAATGATGGATGCCGGGCTGCTCAGCCGCAGCGAGAAGGGACATGTATACGACCGCTTCCGCGGGCGTGTGATGTTCCCGATCATCGACGTGCGCGGCAACGTGATCGCCTTCGGTGGGCGCGTGCTGGATGATTCCAAGCCCAAATACCTCAATTCACCCGAAACGCCAATCTTTCATAAGAGCCGCAATTTGTTTGCGCTCAACCTGTCCAAAACTACGAAAAACGGGTATTTCATTCTGGCAGAGGGCTATATGGACGTGATCGCGCTGCATCAGGCCGGGTTTGATTGTGCGGTGGCTTCGCTCGGCACATCGCTGACCGAGGAGCAGGCGCGTATCATTGCCCGCCACACGGATCGCATTGTCATTTCCTACGATGCGGACGGGGCAGGGCAGGCGGCTGCACAGCGTGCGATTGATATATTGAAGAAATGTGATTTGCAGGTTAAGGTGCTGAAAATCCCGGGGGCAAAAGACCCGGATGAGTTCATCAAAGCCAAGGGGGCGGACGCGTTCCGTGCGCTGATTGAGCGCAGCGAGGATCACAATGCCTACCGGCTCGAGCAGATCGCAGCGAAATACGATTTGGAGGACGATGAGGCGCGCGTGCTGTTCCTGCGGGATGCAGCGCGGATGCTCGCCGGCATCGACAGCAGCATTGAGCGCGAGGTATACGCTGGGCGTGCGGCCAAAATGGCGGGTGTCACCGCCGAGGCGATGAATGTCGAGGTGCGGCGTGAGATGGGCATCCGCCGCAAGCGGCAGAAAGCTGCTGAGCGGCGTGAAATCCGCTCACCGGTCGGCATGGCGCAGCCCAAGGACCGGACGCTGGCCTATGCGGATGTCAAATCCGCCAAGGCGGAGGAAAATGTGCTGCGGCTGCTGTTCTATGATCAGAAGCTGGCCGCAGGGCTGGAAAAAGGATTGCCGCCGGCGTGGTTTTCCGCGCCTGTGCTGCGTAAGATATATGAGCGCGTACTCGCGCTTGACCGGGAGGGGCAGATGGTGGATATTCTCTCCTTTGAGGGCTGGCTGGAGCCGAACGAAATGAACCTGCTGTCCGCTATCCTCGATCAGGGGATCCCACCGGGTGAACACCGGCAGGAAATGCAGGAATACATAAACACCATACGAATGCAACGTGTCAGAGATGGTACCATGACCGAAGCGGGCGAGGACCCGCTGCTGACCTTTGGACGAATAAAAAAACAAAACGCGGGAGGACAAACGATATGACGACGACGGGCAATGCAAACGCGCCGGAGCAGGCAGTGGATCAGCAGCAGGTTCTGAAAGATCTGCTTGCGCTTGGCAAGAAAAATGGACGGCTGACGCTCAAGGAGATCGCGGATGCACTCGGCCAGCTGGACATGGAAAGCGACGACATTGACAAATTGTATGAAACACTCGAGACGATGGGGATCGAGATCGAAACCGAAGGGGTGCTGGAAAAGGCGCTGGGCAATGACGATGATGAGGTGTTTGAGCCGGAGGATGTGGAGGAAGTCCCGGAAGAGGAACTGATCGACACCTCCGCGATGGCAGAGACGTTTGCCATCGACGACCCGGTGCGCATGTACCTCAAGGAGATCGGCAAGGTCGATCTGCTCTCGCCGGAGGAAGAGGTCACGCTCGCCGAGCAGATGCAGAAAGGGAATGAAGCGGTTGCCCGTATCCAAGCGGAAGGCGACGCCATCCCCGCTGACGAGCGCGCGCAGCTCGACCGCGATGTGAAGATCGGTGAAAAGGCGAAAAAGCGTCTGGCAGAGGCAAACCTACGTCTGGTGGTTTCGATTGCCAAGCGCTATGTCGGCCGCGGGATGCTGTTCCTCGACCTGATTCAGGAGGGCAATCTCGGTTTGATCAAAGCGGTTGAGAAGTTCGACTCGACCAAGGGCTTTAAGTTCTCGACCTATGCGACTTGGTGGATCCGTCAGGCGATTACGCGCGCGATCGCGGATCAGGCGCGCACCATCCGCATTCCGGTACACATGGTGGAAACGATCAATAAGGTCATCCGCGTTTCGCGTCAGCTGCTGCAGGAGCTGGGTCACGATCCCAGCCCGGAGGAGATCGCCAAGGAGATGAATATGCCGGTGGATCGCGTGCGCGATATCCTCAAGATTGCGCAGGAGCCGGTTTCACTGGAAACCCCGATTGGTGAGGAAGAGGATTCGCATCTGGGCGACTTTATCCCGGATGACGACGCGCCAGAACCGGCGGAGGCAGCATCCTTCATGCTGCTGAAAGAGCAGCTGGTCGAAGTACTCAAGACGCTGACTCCGCGTGAGGAGAAGGTGCTGCGTCTGCGTTTCGGCATCGAGGACGGCCACACCCGCACGCTCGAGGAGGTTGGCAAGGAGTTTAACGTCACGCGCGAGCGTATCCGCCAGATCGAGGCGAAGGCACTGCGCAAGCTGCGTCATCCGTCGCGTTCCAAAAAGCTCAAAGATTTCTTGAACTGACCACAAAAAAAGGCGCTCATTTGAGCGCCTTTTTGGGTATTGGTATGACTGGTGCGTAAGCCGGGTTCTGTCTTCGATACCGCAAAATATATATTGTAATATATTGTTCGAAAAGTTCTAAGTTTTTGCGATTTTTCTAATTTATATAAAAGTATCGGTATATATTGTATTTTATTGTTTTTTTCGATTTGTCAGTAAAACAATTTTTTTGTGAAAAATACTGACAAATTTACTGACAAAAACGAGCAGCGGTATTTATTGTATTTTTCGGCTTCCGTAGATCGCGTCTTCCAGCTCGGTGACCGCACGACTGGCCATGGTTTTGGTCACATGGCCGTACCGCTGCATAATCATTGACGGGTCGGTGTGGCCGAGCCGGTTCTGCACGGTTTTGAGGTCGATGCCCTGCTGGATGAGCAGCGTCGCGCTGGTGTGGCGCAGATCATGCAGGCGGATATGCTTGTCGATGCCCGCGCGACGCATGACCACCGGCGTGCGCTTGGTCCACCAGAGCGGGTGCACGTAGTTACCGGCTGGCCAGCTGAACACAAAGTCATATTCCAGACCGTCGAACACATTGTGCTTGCGGTACGGCCCTACCTTGAGACGTTCCTCTGCCTGCCATGCACGGAATGAGCGCAGGAGCGTTATCAACGTGGGGGACAGCTCAAGCGTGCGCACCGAGTCCTCGGTTTTCGGTTCACCGATGTACACATGACCGTTGACGTAGGTCAGCGCGCGTTCGATCGAGATCGTGCGTGTCTCCCAGTTAATGTCTGACCATTCAAGACCGCACATCTCGCCGCGTCGGCAGCCGGTCTCGAGCGCGAACAGAAAGCCAACATAGAATATGTACTCGCTGGCATTGTGTAAGTCAAGAGCGTTTACCACCGCGAGGATCTCCGGCTCGGTCAGTACCTCGGTCGTGCTTTTGGCTCGCTTGGGGCGGTCGATGTACTCGCATGGATTGTCGCGGATCAAGCGGAGCTGGGCGGCACGATGCAGCACCTGCCGCAGCAGGCCGTAGACATGCTGTACTGTTGTCTCCGACCGCCCGGCGGCGCGCACGTTCCGAACGGTCCGATCAACCTTGATTGGTGTAATGGCAGT
>CALWEB010000041.1 GCA_944376955.1 uncultured Agathobaculum sp.
GTTCCAATACAGAGTTCCATGCGTATCACCTTGGATTTTCACAAATTCAAAAGGCCTTTTTGTGCTTTTATCTTACCATACCGCGGCACGAGGTACAATGGAGGCGCAGTTTAACCGGCGGTTGTTTTTTTCAACCAGTGGTTGTATGTGCGGCGGCATGGTTGACGCTGTCCTTGGATTCTGCTAGGATAGTCAAGATAAGAAAAGGGGGATATGCCGTGTCACTTGATCTGACCGAGGGAGGGATTACCCGGCGGCGGCTGCTGTTTGCGCTGCCGCTGATGGTGGGAAACTTGTTGCAGCAATTATATAATGTGGCGGACACGCTGATCGTGGGGCGCTTTCTGGGTTCGGATGCGTTGGCGGCTGTCGGTTCGGCATATACGCTGATGGTATTCCTGACGTCTATTCTGCTTGGTTTGTGTATGGGCAGCAGCGCATTCTTTGCGATGCAGTTTGGCAAACGGGATATGGAGCGGCTGAAAAACAGTCTGTTTTTGTCTTTTCTGTTGATCGGCTTGATCACGGTGGTGATGAATGCACTGGTCTTTGCCGGGCTGGATGGGATTGTTCAGGTGCTGCACGCGCCGGATACGGTTGCCCCTTTGATGCGGCAGTATTTGTTCTGCATTTTCTTTGGCCTTGCTGCGACATTTTTATATAATTTCTTTGCCAACCTGCTGCGTGCGGTGGGCAACTCGGTGGTACCATTGGTGTTTTTGGCGGCCTCGGCCATTCTCAACATTGTGCTGGACCTGCTGTTTGTGCTGGTGTTCCACTGGGGTGTGACCGGTGCGGCTGTCGCCACGGTGATCGCACAGTTTGTTTCCGGGATTGGGATTGCAGCGTATTGCCTGCTGCGCTTTCCCGAACTGCGGGTGGAGCGACGGCATATGCACTGGGATTGCACGATCATCCGCGAAATTGCCGGTCTGTCTGTTTTGACTTGTGTGCAGCAGTCGGTCATGAACTTCGGCATCCTGATGGTGCAGGGGCTGGTCAACAGTTTCGGCAAAACCGTTATGGCCGCGTTTGCTGCAGCGGTGAAGATCGACTCCTTCGCTTACATGCCGGTGCAGGATTTCGGCAATGCGTTTTCCACCTTTATTGCGCAAAACTACGGTGCGGGCAATGAGGAACGCATCCGCCGTGGGATGAAAAGCGCGGTGGGGACAGCGTTTGTGTTCTGTGCCATCATCAGTTTGGCGGTATGTATGTGGGCGCGGCCGCTCATGGGTCTGTTCATCCAGCCGGGGGAGACCGAAATTATCGCGATCGGTGTGGGATACCTGCGGATTGAGGCATCCTGCTATTTTGGGATTGGCCTGCTGTTTCTGTTGTATGGTTTTTACCGTGCGGTCAAACGACCGGGGATGTCAGTGGTGCTGACGGTGATTTCGCTCGGCACACGTGTTGCGCTGGCGTATCTGCTGTCCGCAGTGCCGGCGATCGGGGTAACCGGCATCTGGGCTGCCGTTCCGATCGGCTGGGCGCTGGCCGATCTGGCAGGCGTGGGATATTATTGCAAAAATAAAGCGCGTTTGCTGTGTGTACGTACATGAAAAAAGGTCCTGCCAAGTCGGCAGGGCCTTTTTGTTTAAGTACCAAAATAACTGAAGTGCATGTAGTCGCGTTTGCTGCGCCAAGCATTGCCGCCCCACAGGAAGCCGTGGCTGATGAAGGCGTTGTACACGTCGCCGCCTTCCGGAATAGAATAGGGGTCTTCACCCGGCAGCCAGTAAGAGCCGGTGGTCGGGGTGAGCGAACCATCCTCATTGATGGTGGCCTCCATGTTCTCCTCCCAGTTGATGTCTACCGCGGTGCCCTGCGAGTGTTCGCCAGTGCGCCAAGAGTAGCAGCCGACATCCTTGATGGGGAACTGCTCATCGCCGTTGTAGATCTCCTCGAAAACGGCTTCGTAGATCGAGGCAAGGTTGTAGTTTACCTGTAGGTAGGCTGTGTCGGAGGTTTTGGTGCCATCCGCCTGCAAACGCCAGACGGGAACCGCGATTTCCACCATATTGGCTTCGGCTTCCTCTGCGGTCTGATATTTTTGACCACCTACGCCGTAGACCAGCTCCATTTTCTCCGCATCGGTCTGTGGGAACGAAGGGTTCGGATCGACCCATGGGTCCGTAGTAGGATCGTCCGGTGTGGTGTCCTTTTCCTCCGCAAAGGCCGTGCAGAAACGGGTTGCCATGATCAGCGCCTGTTCGCGTGTGGCGGTGCCGGAGGGGGAGAGGGTGGCGGGCTGCCCGGCATTGGTGATGCCGTTGACCACGGTATAGTCCACCATGGTGATCATGGCGTCCACCGCGTAATCGTTAATTTCAGGCACATCGGGATAATCTTCTACGCAAGCATCGCCTGCAATGGCGGGCGCTTCAATCCCGGCGGCATCCAAAATGTTGCACAGCATGACACAGAGGTCTTGCCGCTGGATGCTGGAATCCGGGTCGAACACACCGTCGCCGCGGCCGTTGACCAGTTCTAGTTCGTAAGCGGCGACAACGTTGGGGTCATCGCAATCGCGGAACGGTTTTTTGCCGGATGCAAAGACGGCTTTGCCGCTGACTGCCTTGTAGGCGTTGACGGCAATGCCGCAGAATTCCGCGCGGGTGATTTCGCCCTGTGCGCTGCGGGATTCCAATGCACTCGGCATCAGCCCGGCTTCCTGTGCAGCAGCGACGCCGTCCTGCGCCCAAGTGGAAACGTCGGACAAAGCGCCGGCCTGCGGTGTCAGCAATGCAGCCAGCAGAGCAAGTGAGCTCGCGCGGCGGAGAAACGAATGTGGCATAGAGATAAAGGCCTCCTTGGAAATGGGTATCAATCGGGATTTCTATCGACGAAACCGTGCGCTACTTTGTAAAAACCATCAAAAATGGAAACTTGTTCACATTATCCACAGTTTTTTCCACAAAATGCACAGGCGGGTTAGCTGTTCACAGCACGGTCGAGGGTGCGGTATTGCAGCGCTTCAGCTAGGTGTTCCGGGCCGATGACCGGGCAACCGGCTAGATCGGCAATCGTGCGTGCCATGCGCAGTACGCGGTCGTGGGCGCGTGCCGTCAGACCGAGCCGGTCAAAGGCGGCGCCGAACATACGGGACGCCTCCTCGGACAGCGGGCAGCATTCTGCCAGCCGGGCGGGCGACAAGGTGGCATTGCATACATCTGCCCCCTGTCTCTGGTATTGCACCGCCCGAGCGGCCAATACACGCGCACGGATAGCGGCAGAGGACTCCTCGACTGCCTGACCGCGGGCGGCAAGCGCTGCATATTCCACCGGTTGGACGGCAACCTGCAAGTCAATCCGATCCAGCAGCGGGCCGGACAGGCGGCGCAGATATTGCTGCACCGATGCCGGAGAGCAGGTGCAACGTTCGGTGCCATACCAGCCGCAGCGGCAGGGGTTCATGGCTGCAATCAGCTGGAACTGCGCGGGGTAGGTGACTTGCCCTGCCACACGGGAGATGGTTACCCGGCCATCCTCCAGTGGCTGCCGCAGGGCTTCCAGCACATCGCGGCGAAATTCCGGCAGCTCGTCCAAAAATAGAACGCCGCGGTGCGCTAAGGAGATTTCCCCCGGCGTAGGCAGGCGGCTGCCTGTGCCACAGCCGCCCGTCAGTGCGGCGGCCGAGGTTGTGTGATGCGGGGCGCGGAAGGGACGGGCGGCGTGCCCGACGGCTTCCTGTCCGCGGCCGACCGCCGACCAGACACGGATGACCTCCAGCCGTTCGCTGTCCGACAACGGTGGCAGAATAGTGGAAAACCGCTTGGCCATCATGCTTTTGCCCGAACCGGGCGGGCCGGACAGCAGGACGTTGTGTCCGCCGGCTGCGGCGATTTCCAGTGCGCGCTTGACTGCGTGCTGCCCCATCACATGGCAAAAGTCCAGTGTGCCGTCCGGCAGCGGGGGAGGCTCCGGCGGTGGGCAGGGCGCAAGCAGTGCACGTCCGGACAGATGGGCGAGCAGGGCAGGCAGGTCCTGCACCGGCAGGACGGTAATACCGGCGGCGTAAGAGGCCTCCTGCGCGTTTTGCACGGGGACATAGACCGTGCGGAAACCCGCGTCCCGTGCGGCAAGCGCCATGGACAGCGCGCCGCAAACCGGGCGCAGCATCCCGGTCAGCGAAAGCTCACCGAGAAACATCGCGTCCTGCGGCAGCGGGTCGATTTGGCCGGCGGCCGCGAGAATGGAAAGCAGGATGGGAAGGTCATAGGCCGTACCGGCCTTACGGGTATCCGCTGGGGCCAGGTTGACGGTAATGCGGGAAACCGGCCAGTCAAACGAACAGGCTTTGACAGCGGCGCGCACGCGCTCACCCGCCTCGGCCACCGCACCGGTCGGCAGTCCGACCACATCCAAGCGGGGCAGACCGTTGGACAGCAGGCATTCGACGGTTACGATATAGCCGTCGATCCCGTTCAGTCCTGCGGAAAAAACGCGCGCAACCATTGACTCCCTCCCATGATGCCAAAAGGCTTACCTTATTAATATACTACAATTTTGTCGATTCCGCAATGCAAAACGACAACTGCAAAGGAATTGTAACATTTTGGAACAGT
>CALWEB010000042.1 GCA_944376955.1 uncultured Agathobaculum sp.
GCGTTTCCACGATCACAGCCCGCATGAAGCAACCTCCTTCCGTATGGTCTGTAAATAGGCAGACAGGGTCGGAAATTCGCCGCGCAACAGCAGCGCGGCGGCAATGATATATTCCCGGTGTCGTTCAATGAGTTTCTTTTTGACACCACTGTGCTGCGCCAGCGCCTGCACCGGCAGGGTATGTGTCCGCTCGAGTTGCCGGAACAGATCGCTGGTATGCAGCAGTGTGGCGACCACAGCGGCGCACCCTTTGCGGGTCTTTTCCGCCTGCGGGGAACATTTGCCCAAATCATAAAAGCAAAAGCCATAGGGTGCAAACAATGCGTTGGCCGCCTCGATCTCCTCGGCGGCTGTTGCTGTCGCTGGGTTGGCGATTTTTTCTACGACGGCGCGCTGCACTTCGGCATCGGCGTCATCGCTTTCGACCGCCCCATCAAACACCTGGGGCGCCAGCGGCACTTCGGATGAAAACCGGCGCACCGCACGGTAATGGTCGGTCAGCCGGCGGCTGATGATCAGCCGCGCCCACGCCGGAAAGGCGCCGGCTTCGGCGTCATAGGTGCGCACGGCCTCATAAAAGGCAAAGAGCGCGACCGAAAATTCATCATCGCTGCGCGTCACCGCAAAGCCCGCGCACCGGGAGGCGGCCCGCAGGATAAAGGGCTGGGACTCTTTCAAAAGTCTTCCAAAAATGCGCGGTCCTGCTGCGCGCGTGCGACCTGCTGCATCGTCTGCATCCGAGCCGCCTCCTTTCCGCTGGAATGCTTCCATTATAGAAAAGGAATGTGTTCAATTTGTGTAAAATTGATTGTAAAACGCGCAAACTTATGCCTGATTCATCCGCTGCAACACAGCTGCGACCTCGGCCCGGGTGGCGGTCGCCTGCGGCGACAGGGTATCCGTGCTCGTGCCAGTCAGGATGCCGTTTTCCACGCACCAGCACAAGGCATCCTCAGCATAGGCCGAAACCTGCGCCGCATCGGTGTAAGCGCTCAAGCTGCCTTCGGTCGCGGGCGAACCGGCATAGCGATACAGCATGGCAGCCAGTTGCTCGCGGGTGATGGCCTGCTCGGGCGAAAAGGCGGTATCCGACGTTCCGGCGATCACGCTCTGCTCGGCGGCCCATGCGACCGCATCCGCGTAATACGCACCCGCTGTCACATCAGCAAAGGTGGTCTGTGCGGTGGTTTCCGGCTGCCCAGACAGACGATATAAAACAGTTGCCAGCATGCCGCGCGTCATTGAAGCGTTCGGGGCAAATGTGTTGGTGCTTTCGCCGCTCATCAGGCCCTCCGATGATACGTAAGCGACCGCCTGAGCAAACCAGTCATCTGAGCTTACATCCTGAAAGGTAGAGGTCGGCTGTCCCTGCGGCATCGAGGAAGTCGCCGTACCCAAAACGGCTTCTGCTTCGGCTGCGACTTCCCCATCGACCAGCAGCGTATAGGTTTCCCCTTCGGTCACATCGGCCGAAGTAAAGATCACATTCGGTACACTCGCGACCGCGGTGGCGGTATACAGCGTCTGCCCGTCCGCGTTCTGGATGGTCACGGTGCTGCCGCTTTGGATGGAAAAGGCACCTTCCATCTCCATGCCGCCCGGGCGTTCGCCGTCCGGCATCTCAGGACGCTCTCCATCCTGCGGACGGGTCGTATCGTCCGGACGCTGCATCTCGCCCTCTTCGGGCGGGGTGAAATCCGAAGGCATGTCATCCGGCAGCGTGGTGCCGTCTGGCAGGGTGGTGCCGTCCGGCCGGGTGCCGCCGCCCATACCGCCGTGCATACCGCCGCCACCCATCATATTGGAGGCATTGCCAAAGAGCACATAGGCCTGGGTACCAGCTGTGGGGGGCATGCCTGCACCCAGCAGAGTGCCGCCGTTCAGGGTAAACGTACCGTCGCAATCAATGGCCGTATCGCCGCCGGTGTTTGCGCCATAGACTTCTACCGCGCCGCCTGCCAGCAAGATGTCATGGTTGGAGTCCAGACCATCCGCCCCAGCTTCCACATACAGGTCACCGCCGTAGATGTTGATGGCAAACAGGTCGCTGCGCTCCCCAATGTCACTGTTGGCCGCGTTGACGCCATCATCCGACGCGATAACATCGATGTCGCCGTCATAAATGGTCACGGTCGTGCCTTCCAGCCCTTCATAGCAGTCTGTAATGGCGATCTGCGGCAGGCCGGTGCCCGCGTCCTGCGTGCCCACGGTCAACGCGTTATCGGCATGCAGCGCGTCATCGCCGGTTGCCAGCGTGAACGTACCGCCCGTGACCTGCAAATCGCTGTTCGTGTGCAGGGCATCGTCTGCGGTGTCCAGCGTAAAGCTGCCGCCCGTAATGGTCAGGTTGCCGGTGGATTTCAGGCCCTTGCACGAGGACGCATCCTCCGCCAAGGTGGTTTCATGACCGCCGTTTGTTGTGATGGTAAACGCACCGTCTGAAACGGTCAGCGCGCCGTCGGCCTGGATGCCATCCCCGGTCGCGTCCAGGGCAAACGTACCGCCGGTGATCGTGATATCACCCTTGGAAACCGTATCCGGAGCGGTCGCATCGTCCACATCGGGCGAAGCCTTGATGGCGTCGCCGCCTGCGGTGATGTCCAGCGTGCCGCCCGCAATGGTCAGTACATTGTCGCAGGACAAACCGTCATCCACGGCCGTGATGTCCAGTGCGAGTTCATCTACGGCAATGGTCGATTCGGCGGCACCCTTGATTCCGTTTTTATAGTTGCCGGTGACGGTCAGCGTGCCGGTGCCGCCCAAGGTGAGCGAGCCGCCGGTCTTGACTTTGATGGCCGCGCTTTCATCGTTGGCCGAAGCGCTATCCGAGACCGTGTTCTGGCTGCCTGCATCCACCAACAGCGATGCTTCGGCCGATTTGTTGATGGTAATTGGCGAAGTCGTTGAGGACGACAGGGTCAGACCATCGAGCACCAGGGTCACGCCGGTGACTTCCTTCTTGACGGTGATCGTACCGTCTGCGCACGATCCAGAAAAGACATAGGTGCCCGCCTCGGTGATGGCAACCTGGGTGCCGTCGATCTCATATCCATCGTATTTGCCGGCGGCGGTGACTGCTGCATCGGAAAACGACAGCAGCGTGGCATTGGACTCGGTATAATCGGCCGCGCAGGCGGTCGCGGGCAGCAGGGTCACTGCCATGCTGGCGGCCACCAGCCCGGATAATAATTGTTTCATGGTGGTTCCTCCTTTACAGGGTTTCCCGCACCTGCGGGACCTTGCCGCAGACAATGTCCAAATTGCCGTTGCGGCAGCGGATGGCATCGATGAGCTGTTTTTCGATGTCGGTAGATTTGAGGGTAATACGATAGTGCAGGTTATACAGGCTGCCCATATTGGTCGTGCGCACCGAAATCAGTTCGGACGACCGGGTATATTCATAAAACAGGTCATCAAACAGGCCGGTATAATCCAGATTTTCCGGAATGGTGATTTTGAGTTCCTTTTCTTCGAGCGGCTTCTTGCCGAATGACAGCACCGAATAGATCATCAGCAGCAGGCATACGACCACGCCGGTGATGGCCGCTACGCCGACATAGCCCATGCCGGTGGCAAGACCCAGGGTCATGGCGAGGAAAATGCAGGTGATATCCCGCGCCGAACCGGCGGCCGACCGGA
>CALWEB010000043.1 GCA_944376955.1 uncultured Agathobaculum sp.
GGCGGCAAAAAGCTGGTTGTGATGGCCGGCCCCTGCTCGGTCGAGAGCGAGGAGCAGATTATCGACGTAGCAAAACATGTGAAGGCCGACGGCGCGACCGTGCTGCGCGGCGGCGCATGGAAGCCGCGTTCCTCCCCGTACTCGTTTCAGGGCCTCAAGGCTGAGGGTCTCGAACTGCTGCACAAGGCGCACGAAGCGACCGGCTTGCCGGTTGTCACCGAGATCACCAACCCCGCGCACATCGACCTGTTCATGGACAAGTGCGACTGCTTCCAAGTTGGCGCACGCAACATGCAGAACTTCGAACTGCTCAAGGAGCTCGGCCAGACCAATAAGCCGATCCTCCTCAAGCGCGGCTTTGCCAACACGATGGAGGAATTCCTCATGAGTGCGGAATACATCATGGCAGGCGGCAACGAGCAGGTCATCCTGTGCGAGCGCGGCATCCGCACCTATGAAAAGTACACCCGCAACACGCTGGACATCTCGGCTGTGCCGGTCCTCAAGCGCATGAGCCATCTGCCGGTTATCGTGGACCCGTCCCACGCGGGCGGCATCTACTGGATGGTCGAGCCGCTGGCCAAGGCCGCAGTTGCCGCAGGGGCAGACGGCCTGATGATCGAAGTACACAACGACCCCGCGCACGCCCTCAGTGACGGCGCACAGTCGCTGACCTATGATTCGTTCCACGAGACCATGAACAGCCTGCGTGCAGTGGCACAGGCGGTCGGCCGTGAACTTTAAAAGATTCGATTAAAACCTACAGTTTCCATCGAATGCGCCTGACGGCGCGACATGCGAAAGGAGTGTTTCAGCAGTGCAGACGCTGAGCCTGACGGGCGCGAACGGCGTGTCCGAAATTTATATTGAAAACGATCTGCTGCGTCACGCTGGCAAGGCGATCGTCGATGTTTTCTCTCCCTCCCGCGTACATATCGTGACCGATTCCACGGTCGCGCCGCTCTACCTCGAACAGCTTGCGCAGCAGTTTACCATGCCGGTCAGCACAACTGTCATCCCTGCTGGCGAAGAACACAAGCGGCTCCACACCGTCGAGGGCATCTATCACGACCTGCTCGCCGCCGGCATGACACGCAAAGATCTGATCATCGCGCTCGGCGGCGGTGTGGTGGGCGACATCACAGGGTTTGCAGCTGCAACCTTCCTGCGAGGCGTATCGCTTTGCCAGATTCCGACCACCCTGCTCGCACAGGTGGATTCTTCGGTCGGCGGCAAGACCGGCGTGGACCTTGCTGAAGGCAAAAACCTTGTCGGCGCGTTCTACCAGCCGCGGCTGGTGCTGATCGACCCCCAAGTACTCCAGACCCTGCCGGATGCAACCTTTGCCGACGGTATGGCCGAGGTGGTCAAGTACGGCTACATCGCCAATCCCGCCATCTTGGAAATGGTTTCCCAACCGGATTACAAAGCGCACATTGGGGACGTGATTTACGAATGCGTCAAAATCAAGCGCGACGTGGTCGCCATCGACGAGCACGATACCGGCCTGCGCATGATCTTAAACTTCGGCCACACGATCGGCCACGCGGTAGAAAAGCTCGGCAATTACACCGAACTGACCCATGGACAGGCCGTCGCCATCGGCATGGTCGCTGCAATGCGGCTGGCCGCCCTGCGCGGGGACACCGACTTGTCCGCGCCGCTCATTGCGCTTTTGCAGCAGCTCGGTTTGCCGACCGAACTGACCTACGACCGCGAGGCGATTTTCCATGCGCTGCTGTCGGACAAAAAGAAGTTCGGCAGCACCGTCAACTTCATCCTTGTGCGCGAACCGGGCCGGGCGGAGATCACACCGGTCGAGGCGGAAGCGCTGCACGAATACATTCTCAAACTGTAAGGAGGTTTGCATGATGGGTTCCACTTGGGGCAGTGCCATTAAAATATCCATCTTCGGAGAGTCGCACGGTGCGGGTATTGGCGTCGTGATCGACGGCTTTCCGGCGGGTGTCCCATATGATGAAGCCTTTGTGCTGCGCGAGATGGAGCGCCGCGCACCCGGACGCAATAAGCAGTCCACCCAACGCAAAGAAGCAGACACCCCGCTCATTCAATCCGGCTTTTTAAACGGCCAGACAACCGGCGCACCCATCTGTGCCGTCATCCAGAACACCAACCAGCGTTCTGGCGATTATGCAGCGCTGGCCGCGCAGCCCCGTCCGGGTCACGCGGACTATACCGGCATGGTACGCTATCACAGCTGCAACGACCCGCGCGGCGGCGGCCACTTTTCCGGCCGTCTGACCGCGCCGCTGGTGTTTGCCGGCGCGCTATGCAAGCTGTGGCTGAGAACGCTCGGCATCACTGTCGGCTCGCACATCCAGTCGATCGCGCAGATCCAGGATATGCCGTTTGACGATGTGGACATCCCGGTTTCCCAGCTCGACGCACTGCGGGATGCTGACTATCCGGTCAACAATCCCCGTGCGCTGGACGCCATGCTCGCGGCGATCGAAGAAGCACGCGAAGCGCAGGACTCGGTCGGCGGTGTGATCGAATGCGCGGCCGTCGGCCTGCCCGCCGGCATTGGCAACCCGATGATGGACACCGTGGAAGGCCGCTTATCCTCCATCCTATTTGCCGTTCCCGCCGTGAAAGGTGTGGAATTCGGCGCAGGCTTTGCCTTTGCCGCGCTGCACGGCTCACACGCCAACGACACCCTGTATCAGGACGGCGACACGGTTAAAACCGAAACCAACAACAACGGCGGCGTCAACGGCGGCATCACTAACGGTATGCCGCTGATCGTGCGGGTGTGCATCAAGCCCACGCCGTCCATTGCGGCTACACAGCAAACCCTCAACATCCAGACCGGGCAGGTCGAACCGCTTTCCATCCACGGGCGGCACGACCCCTGCATCGTCACACGCGCAGCGCCGGTTGTCGAAGCCGCCTGCGCGGTTGCGCTGGCAGATCTGATGCGGGAGGCGAACGGCTATGCGTGACCTTTCCGAAATCCGGCAGGACATCAACCGCGTCGATGAACAGATCCGCGCGCTTTTCCTCGAGCGTATGGATTTGGCACTACAAGTCGCCCAGACCAAGGTCGAGACCGATGACAAGATCTATAAACCCGACCGCGAGGCTGAGATTATCCAAAAGCGCACCGCGGGCATGAGCGATGAACTGCGTCTGAAATACACCGCGCTTTTGCAAAGCATGATCCGTGCCAGCCGTGAATATCAATACAGTGAGGTGCTGCGGCAGCGCCCCGATCGGTTTCCGCTGCATCCGTCCGGGAACGAACTTGCCCCCAAAACCGTCTATTATCAGGGAGTGCCGGGCGCATACCAGGAACTGGCGGCGCGCGCCCTCTTCCCTAGCTGTGAGCCGCAGCATGTGCCGACATGGGAACAGGTGTTCCAGTCGGTACGCGACGGCATCGCGGACGTTGGCGTTGTCCCGGTCGAAAACACGACCGCAGGCACGGTCAGCGAGGTCTATGACCTACTGCTCGAATACGATCTGTCGATCAATAAATCGTACATCAAGAAAATTTCGCACTGTCTGGCTGCCGTGTCGGGCGCACAGCTGAGCGACATTCAAAGCGTCTGCTCGCACCCGCACGCCCTACCCCAGTGCCACGCATTCATCACCGAACACGGTCTGGAGGCGATCGAGGTTGCCAACACCGCGATCGCGGCGCAGAACGTGCAGAAAAAGGGCGACCCACATCTGGCGGCGATCTGCTCGCGCGAGGCTGCCGAACGGTACGGCCTGACCATCCTTGCGGAAGGCATCAACGACTTAAAGCACAACGAGACGCGCTTTATTGCGGTCAGCCGCACGCTGACCAGCCGCCCCGAGGACAACCGCATTGAGATTGCCTTCCGCATCCCGAATGTGGCCGGCTCGCTCGGCCGCGTGCTGGATGTGTTCACCCATTACGGCATCGACATGACCGGCATTTATTCCCGCCCGGTCAAGGACAGCCCGTGGTGCTATGTGTTCTATGTAGACTTCACCGGCAACATGGAAGACCATGCCGTGCAGTCGCTGTTATACCAGCTCCATGAGGAGCTGCCCTACATCAAAGTCATCGGCAGCTATCCGGTTTCCGATGCAACGGAGGAGTAAACAAATGCAAATCCAACCCTGCGGCCCGCTGCGCGGCGAAATCACCGTGCCGGGC
>CALWEB010000044.1 GCA_944376955.1 uncultured Agathobaculum sp.
CCTTCGGCCACGGGTTTGGCCATGGCGTCGGGCTGGAGATTCACGAAGCGCCGACTGCGTCCGAACGGGCGGATAAGCCGCTGCCCGCGGGCAGTATCCTGACGGCCGAGCCGGGCATTTACCTGCCGGGGAAATTTGGCGTGCGCATTGAGGATATGTTGTATGTCATTGAGGACGGCTGCATCAACCTGACCGAAGCGCCAAAGACGCTGTGCATCCTGTGAGACTGCAAAACAGACAGAAAAAAGCACCGGAAACGATTGCGTTTCCGGTGCCTTTTTGTTAAGTATCGGATGCGGGAAGGATTACTCCTCGTCCTCGATCTCCAGATAATCAGCCAGATCCTTGAACAGTGCGGTCGGATCCACATCGTCCTCCAGCACGATCTGCAGCGGCTCGTTGAGCGAGAGCAGGAACATGCCGAGCAGGCTCTTGGCGTCTACCATACCGCTCTTGCCGTGGATCCAGATGTCGAAACCATACTTGGTGACAATTTTGTTGATCTTCTGGATATCGTCCGTATTCTTTACACGGATACCTCTGGTCATAATACTTACCTCCATTTCGAAAACGGTGAATTCTTTTTCTGCTAACATTATAGCATAAAACGGCGGAAAAGAAAGAGTTTTTTCCACACATCGGCGTTTTTCATCATTTTGGAGCGGGAAACTGGACGCACTGCACAATTCTTGTGTCTTATGCACAAAAAGTACGCAACAAAACTGTGCAATGTGCAAAATTAACAATAATATCACAAAAAGAAAACAGCCTGCGCACCAGCAGGCTGTTATATTTCGGGACAGGACGACCCCACATCGTCCTGTCCTGCTTATGCCCCCACAGGCTTTCTACTCTTCTATCGGGATGGTAACATGGTCAATCCGGACGGCTGCGATGGTTTCGGTTTTCAAAAAACGGCGGCTTTCCAACCCTGCTTGGTATTGGTATTCGATGCCGAATTGTGCTGTTGCGGCATCTGCACTGTCGGAACTGAGCGAACTGCCGCGCTTGACGGTATGCACTTCTGTGCCATCTTGCAGGATAAGGGTGATGACAGGTACGTTCTGATCCTCAAAGAACCGGTGGTTTTCCTCTGCGGAAGGGGATGCCGGACGGGTTCCGGCGATTTCCAGACCGGTTGGCGAGATGGTGAGCGTATCAATGCGGACACCATCCGACAGGTTCAGTTTCAATTCTTTTGTCAGTGTTGGTACGCTTGGTGCACGGAAGGAGAATGACCAGCCATCCCGGGTCAGCGGCGTATAGCACTGGTACGAGATCTGCGGTTCCAGATATGGCAGATCGTCTTTGGTCAGCCCTTCAAATTGTGTTTCGCATAACTCCGCAGGGCGGTCTGTATCACCATAGCTGTGCAGCGAACCAAAATACAGATGGTCGGTGCGGATGTCCCGCAGCGAGTTGATCTGCGCCGAGACACTGTCATAGCTGTCGTGTTCCGGCATCAAAAGCGAAACGCACAAGGTGTCGCCCTGGAAGGCAACGCCTGCAAACTGGATGTCGGGAAACTGGTAGCGCTGCGGCAGCAGGGCATCTGAGCAGTCCTGTTGCTGCAAAGCGGCCATCCGCTGTGCGCCGCCGTCATCCTCCTGATAGGAGACCGGGTGCGATCGGTAGATGGCGGCAAGGTCGATCGGCGCTGGCAGTGCCTCGGTCTGTTCCAGATAGGAGGCCGGGCCAATGGTCAGCGTTAGCTGCCGGTCGCCGGGGTCCTCGGTCAGAGAGAATGATTCGTAGTAGTATTCCACCGAAGGATCCTGTGTATCAAGGGAGCCGGTACCCATGGACGATACACAGTATTCATCCGAGCCGTCCATCAGCAGTTCGGAATTGCCAAGCATCGTGAAGCGAGAATCCGTGTTGACCTTTGAGCCGTCCGCATAGCGGAAAGAATACAGCACCGCAACTTCCTGCTCGCTGATGATGGCGTCTTCCAGTGTGATGATGCAGTCATCGACCGTTTGCGTTTGCCACACGGGCGTGGTCAAACCATCCGGCATCATGGTCTCCTGACCAAACAGGGCATTCCAACCGCCGGAGAGCTGCACCATGGCGGCGGCTGCGGTGGCCGTCAGCAAAACCGCAGCAAGGATAGCGGCCAGAATGCGCTGCGGGCTACGCAGCGGCATACGGCGGCTGCGGCGGGCCCGCTGCTCACGCACGGCCCCGGCAATGTCGTACATCGGGGTTTCAATTTGTTCCAGCGCCTGCCGGATCCGCAGATCATCCGGTGTGAGATTCATACTCCCTTCTCCTCCTTTCCGCCGGTGTGCCTTGCAGCGCCTGTGCCAGCTTCTTGCGCGCACGCTCATACCGCTTGCGCAGGGTGGCGGCGGGCTTGCCGTAAATCACGGCGAGCGCATCAAAGCTGCGCTGCTCAATCACACGGCTGTATACCAGCGCACGCTGTTCGGGCGACAGGGTTTCCAACGCTTGCCGCAGGTCTTCGCCAATATAGTCCGGATCGGATGCCACGGGCGGCGGCGTGACCAGTTGGCGCTTGCGGTGGCGCAGCAGGTCGATGCAGGTCGTATAGGCGAGACGGTATAGCCATGCGCTCAGGCTGGTGCCCGGACGGAACCGACGGTGGTTGTCATAGGCTTTGATAAAGGTCGTCTGTACGGCGTCCTGCGCTTCATGATAGTCGCACAGGATGTGGTGACAGTACCGCAGAAGCGGTTGGCCGTACAGTGCGATGGCATCTGCGAGCGCTGCCTCGCTGCCGCTGGCGAAGCGCTCGTCGAGTGGGCGGGCGTCCATGACTGCGCCCCCTTTCCTTGGAACATGTTCACCCGTTATAACGGACGGCGGACGTGTTTTGTGACAGGGTACTCGGATTTTTTTCCGTTTTGTTACCAAAATACTGTGAAATGCGAAGAGGTTGGAAAAAGAAGAAAAAAGACCAACAAAAAAGCACCGTCGGAATTGTGCATTCCGACGGTGCTTGTGGATGTTCTGCCTTACGGCTCGAGACGGTTCATGTCACGCGGGAACATGGACGCATCGCGTACATTGGCAAGCTTCAAAAGCTGCATGGTCAGGCGTTCCAAGCCGATGCCCAGACCGCCGTGCGGCGGCATACCATACTTGTGCAGCATGGTGAACGATTCAAACAACTCAACATTCATCTTGCGTGCTTCCAGCTTTGCGATCTGCTCCTGATAGTCGTGGATACGCTGGCCGCCGGTCGTGATTTCCAGACCGCGGAACAGCAGGTCGAAGGACAGCGCCAGCTTGGGATCTTCCGGATCGTCCATCGCGTAGAACGGGCGCTTGGCAGACGGGAAGTGGGTGACGAATACAAAATCACTATTATGCTCTTCCTTCGCCCACTGGCAGAGCAGCACTTCTTCATCCGGGTTGAGGTCGTAGCGGTTCTTGGACTTGTGGCCGTATTTCTCCTCCATGATCTGCTTTGCTTCATGGAAACGGATGGTCGGGATCTCGGTGATCTCCGGCACATCTGCCTTCAGCAGTGCAAGCTCCTCCGGGCAATGCTCCTTGACGTAGGCCATGACCGATTTGAGCATACCGGTCTCCATCGCCATGACGTCATACATCGAGTCGATATACGCCATCTCGAAGTCCAGACCAATATATTCGTTCAAATGGCGCGAGGTGTTGTGGCGCTCAGCACGGTAAACGCTGCCGATCTCAAACACACGGCCAAACGCGCCGGCCAGATACTGCTTGTGGAACTGCGGGGACTGCGCAAGGTATGCCGGCTGGCCGAAGTAGTCCAGCTTGAACAGGTTCGCGCCGCCCTCTGCGCCCGCAACGACGATTTTGGGCGTGTGAATGTGGGTGAA
Source organism: uncultured Agathobaculum sp. (assembly GCA_944376955.1). Classification (GTDB taxonomy): domain Bacteria; phylum Bacillota; class Clostridia; order Oscillospirales; family Butyricicoccaceae; genus Agathobaculum. Next base: position 3,828 of record CALWEB010000044.1, read on the forward strand.
GCCCTGCGATTGCATATACTGTGCAAAACCGTCCGCGATGGCACCCTGCACGCGGAATACCGCTTGCTTGACCGGGTGGCGCAGCGTGATCGGACGCAACGGCAGGTCCACGTCGAGCGACAGACCCATATACTTCTTGCCCAGCGGCACCGGCAGCTGGTCATACGGACGGGCAAGCACCTTGATCGCGCTCAGTACCACCTCGACACCGTGCTCGGCGCGCGGCTCTTCCCGCACCGTGCCGGTGACTTCAAGCACCATTGCGTCCTTGACCTCGGCGCGCTTGATGCCGCCGATCTCGTCCCCCTGGAAGGTGCACTGGATCAGGCCGCGCTCGACACGCATGATGACAAACGCAAAGTCCGACATGTCGCGCACGCGGTGTACCGTGCCGCGGAACGTTACTTCGCCGCCGACCGCATCGCACACGCGCTTTACGGTATCGACATATTGGCCCGCTTCGTGAATCATTTCCATAATTATTAACGCCTCTCTATTTCAGCATTTTCATACAGGGTCATATTATACCATTGATTTGCAGGATAGACAAGTTTTTTGCGAGAAAAAGGTGGGAAATCCAACGGATAAAATGGTTTTACCGTTTGAGTCTGCGCAGTACGGCCTGCAACTCCGTCCGGCCTTCGCCGCTGGCAACAATGCACACAGCATAGACAACCGCACCCGCGGGCACGGCACAGATCAGCCGCATCAGGTTGCCGACCGGCAGGAGGGTGCAGCCGTAAGCTGCAGCGCCGCACAGCAGGGCGGAAATCAGGATGCGCGCGATGGTTTTTGCAGGAATGTGGAACAAAAAGCGGCGGCGCACCCGCACACAGGTGATGACAAAATAGGATGCAAAAGCAACAATCGAGCCCATGGCGCCGCCGGTGAAGCCGAAAGCGCGCAGCAGGATGACGCTGGAAATGATCTTAATGATGGCGGCGGCCGCGCTGTTTTGCAATACCTGAACGGTGGACTGTTCCAGTTCATAGGCCTTGTTGGCGTATTCGGTCAGCCCCATGAACAGCATGGCGAGCGCGGTATATGCGATGACCGGCGCGCCTGCGTCATACCCTTTGGCAAACAGGAAACGCGACATCGGCAGCGCAACCGCGGCCAGTCCGGCGACCGCCGGTACCGCGATCAGCAGGTACAGCCGCACGCCCTGATCGAGCAGAGGCTTGGCTGCTTCCCGGCCGCCCTCGCGCCAGCCGCGCAGCACCGCCGGATAGACGCCGCGCATGATACCGACCGAGATCATCGTGAACAGGCCGGAAGCGATCGAGTTGTTCTGGGAGTAGTAGGCATACAGGATGTCGCCGTAAAAACCGACGACCAGATACTTGTCGATCTGGTTGAGCAGTGCCACGGAGATGGAAACGCCCATCAGCGGCACGCCGTACTGCAAGAACTTGCGCAAAAGCGGCTTGGAGAAAAAGCGCAGCCGCACCACAACCGGCAGGCTGAGTGCAATCGCCGCGCCGATGGCGGCAACGCCGTCCGCAATTGTGTTGGCGAAAATTGCCGGATAGGGCAGGGGATAGTTTGCCTTGCCGCCGCACAGCACAAACGCGACCGCAAGCTTGAGGACCGCAGAGGTCAGCGACCAGAAAATCGAAGCCCGGATGCGACCAAGCTGGATCAGCGCTGCATTGAGCACTTGGAAAGCGGTGTAGGAGCAGAACATAATCGCACCGCCCAGATAGACCGGGTCACGCAGGATGACTGCGCCCGACACGCAGCCAACCGCAACCAGCGCGCACAGCAGCAGGTAGATGGTCGAAACCGTGGAGAACAGCCCGCGCCCCTGGTCGGCGCGGAACTCCTCACCGACATAGCGGGTGGCGGAGTTGGCCATCCAGCCGGCAAGGATCAGGTAGATCAGCTGCACGGTCGTGTTGGTCAGGTTGAAGGCCGTGACAGCGGATTCGGTGAAAATATGGGTATACAGCGACGAGCACGCGATCACCAGCAGCCCTTCGACCACTTTCGCAGGCAGGAACAGCATCGCGTCGCGCGTCATGGTGTTTTTTGAGGACAAAGGAAAAACCCTCGCTTTCGGTCAGATGGATATAGTATAGCATGGTTTTAAGGGAAAAACAAATAACGGTTTGTAAACACCGTTACTTGCGTTTTGCATTTGTACGCGGTTCGTGCTATACTGTCTGTATCTGTGAGAAAATGTCCTTTGGAGGAATCTGTTTTGCGAGTGATGCATGTGATGGGCGGCGGCGACGTCGGCGGCGCCAAGACCCAAATTATGAATACCGTCACCGGGCTTTCCAGACGCAATGAAGTGATGCTGATTTCCTTCCGCGCAGGCCCGTTCGCGGATGAGGCACGCGAGCGCGGCATTGATGTGCGCGTGATCGAGCGGCACAACCCGTTCCGCGCGGCGCGGGCGATGCGTGAACTGGTGGATCAGTTCCAGCCGGATATCATCCACTGCCACGGCGGCCGCGCCAATCTGATGGGCGCGATGGTGCGCCGGATGCGCCGCGTGCCGGTCGTGACGACCGTCCATTCGGATTATAAGCTGGACTACCTCGGCAACCC
>CALWEB010000045.1 GCA_944376955.1 uncultured Agathobaculum sp.
CACTTGTGGACGGCGCGCCGCAGTTTGCGGTTGGCAGATGCACGGATGTGCTGGAAAACTGCGCAAAACAGCAGGCGGCGCTCATGTTGCTCAAGACCATGTCCCCCGCGCTGATTGCCTTTGACGAGATCACCGCGCCGGAGGATGTGGAAGCGGTTTCGCTGTGTGCGCACTGCGGCACGGCGGTGCTGGCGAGCGCACATGCGGCGGATGTGGACGATCTGTGCCGCCGCCCGCTGTACCGCAAACTGCTTGGCCTGCGCGTATTCGAGCGGGCGGTGGTGATCACACGGGAAAACGGAAAACGGTGTTACCGGATGGAGGAACTGGAGGGAAAACCATGCTCAAACTGATGGGGTCGGTCATGATATTCGGCGCGTGCGCGGCTTTGGGCTTGTCCGCACGGCAAGGCTTGCGGCGGCGTGTGGCCGCAGCGGATGCGATGCTGCTGGCGCTGCAACTGATGGGCGGTGAAATTTCCAGCCGCCGCACCCCGGTGCCCGAGATCGTCGGGCAGTTGGCGGAAAGCGAGAACCCAGCCATCCGCACGCTGTTTGGCAACCTGCGGCGACGCCTGCGCGAGGAAAACGGTCTTTCTCTGGGCTATCAGTGGCGCGCGACCCTGCGGGACTGCCGCGATCAAATCGGGCTGGGGCAGGCCGAGTGCCAGATCCTGTGCGAGGCGGCGGCGTGGCTTGGCCGGTATGATGCTGCCGAGCAGGTCGCGGGGCTGGAACAGATCGCGCGGCGGCTGGCGGCGGCGCGCGATGCCGCGGCGGGAGAACTGCAAAACAAGGGCAACCTGTACCGCACCTGCGGCATTGCGCTGGGGATCTTGGTGGTGCTGGTGCTGATCTGAGGACGGAGGAACCTATGGACGTTGATCTGATTTTCCGTATTGCAGCGGTCGGCATCCTCGTGGCGGTGTTGGGCCAGCTGCTGACGCGGTCGGGACGGGAAGAACAGGCGCTGATGACCACGCTGGCGGGGCTGATCGTCGTGCTGATGCTGATCGTGCAGGAGATCAGCCAGCTGTTTTCGATGATGAAAAGCGTGTTCGGGTTTTGAACGGCCTGATTGCAGCCTGCGGGCTGGTGCTGCTCGTGCTGGTGTTGTCGATGACGCTGAAAAAGGATGCGCCTGCGATTGCGTTCCTGCTGACGCTGACGGCGGGCGTCCTTATCCTGCTGCGGGCGTTCGATCTCGTGGGCGGCACGATGCAGCGGTTTTCCGGTCTGCTCGCGCAGGGTGGTATTACACAGAACCTGTATCTGCCGGTGCTGAAAACCGTCGGTGTGGCGGTTGTGGTGCGCGTGGTGAGCGCGCTGTGCCGGGACAGCGGGCAGTCCGCGCTTGCCGCAAAGCTGGAGATCGTGGGTGCAGTGCTGGCGCTTTCCCTGTGTTTGCCGCTGCTGGAACAAGTGCTCGAGCTGGTGGCCGACTGGACGATATGAAAGGAAAAGGACGGATGAAAAAGGTGTTTGCCATGCTGCTGGTACTGCTCGCGTGCATCACCACAGCGGCTGCGGCGGAAGGGGCGGACGCGCAGGGGGATACACTTCTGGGTGCGGTGCCGGGGGAACAGCGCGCGTATCTGGATGGCATCAACCCGGATACGGCGGACGAGCTGGGAACTTCCTTTGCCCGTTTGCTGGAAAACACAGCGGAGGACAGCCACAGCGCGCTGAAGAATGCGCTGGGCGGACTGGTGCGCGTGGCGGCCATTGTCGTGCTGACGGCGGCGGGGCGCGGATTTTCCGCAGCGGCGGGCGGCGCGGCGGATACGTGGATCGACATGGCAGGCGCGCTGGGCTGCGCAGCGGTGCTGTTGCAGGATTTTACAGGTGTGCTTGCGCTGTGCCGAGAAACGCTGTCTGAAATCAGCCTGTTTTCCGGCACCTTGCAGCCGGTATTGGCCACTGTGCTGGCCTCCGGCGGCAATGCCGCCACGGCGACGGCCTTGCAGGTGGCGACGATGGTGGTGTTCGATCTGGTCATCCGGCTGGTGAATACGCTGCTTGTGCCGGCGGCGTGTGCGTATCTGGCGGTGGTAGCGGTGGACGCGGCAACGGGCAACGGAATGCTGCACGGCATCGCGGACGGCATCAAGGGACTGACCTCGGGCGCGCTCAAACTGATTTTGACGGTTTTCACCGCCTATCTGACCATTGCGGGCGGGGTATCGGGCAGCGTGGACCGCATGGCGCTGAAAACGGCAAAATTTGCGGTTTCGGGTGCGGTGCCGGTGGTGGGTGGCGTCATTTCGGACGCAACCGAAACCGTGCTTTCGGGGGCGGCGCTGCTGCGCAGTTCGGTGGGTGTGTTCGGGATGTTGTGTGTGACGGCGATCTGTCTGATCCCGTTTTTGCGTGTTGGTATGAGTTATTTGTGTTATAAGGCGGGCACAGCGGTGCTGTCGCCGCTGTGTTCGGGCAGCCTGCGGCAGATGCTGGAAGGCGTCAGCACAGGGTTTGGCCTGCTGCTGGGGATGTTGAGTACCTGCTGCCTGATTTTGTACTTGGAGCTGGTTTATGTGGTTGCGATGGTGAAGCCGATATGAGCGAATTATTCCATACCATTTTGCTGCGCGTGACATTGGCGGGCGTGGCGTCCGCGGTGGCGCTGCGCGTGGTCGAAGGCGGTGCGCTGCGCGAGATCGTCAAGCTTGCAGCCGGGCTGCTGATGCTGCTGGCGCTGCTCCAGCCATTGGCGGGATTGCGCCTGACAGGTTGGGACGGACTGCGGGACGGGGCGTTGTCCGGTGTGGACGTGGATGCAATTCAGGAGCAGAACGCGCAGACTGCGATGAGCACGGTAGCGGCCAGCATTGCGGACGCGCTGGAAAGCAGCGCGCAGGCGGCGGGCTTTGACTGCACCGTGCATGTGACGATGGAAAATGATGAAAACGGGATTTTGCAGGTCGGCCACGTGACCGTGTACTACCAGAGTGCGGATGCGGCGCGGCTGGAAGAGCTGAAAACGCTGGTGACAGAGGGCTGCGGTGTGGACGAGGATAGACAGGAGTGGGTGGCGCAATGAAAGAACAATGGCAGGCGCGGCTGCGTGCCGTGCAGGAAAAGATCGTGCCGCTGGCAGTAAAATACCGCGCGGTGCTGATTGTGCTGCTGGCGGGGGTGCTTTTGCTGGCCTCGGGAGGCCGTGGCGCCAAGGAGGAAACGGTGTCGCCGGATGTGTCGGCGCAGCCGTCGTCGTTTGACCTGACTGCCTTTGAACAAAACCTGTGCGACAAGCTGGCAGCGGTAGACGGCGTGGGGCGGGTGGAGCTGATGCTGTCGCTTGAGCAGAGCGGGGAAGCCGTGTATGCGGTCAATACCCGCCAGACAACCGGGATGGACAGCAGCGAGAGCTTCGAAAGCGATTTGACGGTGCTCAGCGACGGCAGCTATGGGGAAAAACCCGTCACGGTCAAAAATCTGCTGCCGACGTTCCGTGGCGCAGTGGTTTTGTGTGACGGCGCGGACGATGCACAGGTGCGGCTGGCGGTGACGCAGGCGGTCAGCACGGTATGTGGGATCGGCGCGGACAAAGTTACGGTTCTGAAAATGTCCAATGTCTCATAAAACATAGTAACCAAATACAGGAGGGCGAGCAGTGATGAAAAAAATCAAGAAACGCGGCGCGGTATATGGTGTGATTGCGCTGTTGCTTTGTGCGGCGGTTTATCTCAACTGGAGTTATGTGGATGCGCCGGAGGAACTGCTGGTGGCCGGTCAGACGGATGCGGACACCGCATCGGACACTGCGGCAAGCGGCGAGGGGGAGGATTACTTTGCAACCTCCCGTTTGACGCGTGAGCAGGCGCGAGATGAGGCGGTCAGCACGCTGCGCGAGTTGAGCGAGAGTGAGGACGCCGATCAGGCGGCAAAAGACGAGGCGGCCGCGCAGATCTCCGCGCTGGCGGATGATTCCGTGACCGAGGCAAATATCGAAAGCCTGATCCGCGCCAAGGGGTATGCGGATGCCGTCGTGATGATCGGTGACAGCGGCGTTAACGTGGTTGTAGCGCCGCCGGATGGTGGCCTGCAAGCAACCGATGTGACCGTCATCAAGGATATTGTGGTCAGTGAGACCGGCATGACGGCGGGACAGGTCAAGATTGTGGAAGCGGAGTGAGTCGCCAGAGCGTATTTTTGCTTTGCTTTTTGCCAAAACTGTGCTATAATCCGTTATAAAGGAGAGTGAGCACTATGGCGGATCACAAGGAGTATTGGTCAACCGAGAGTGATCAGGGTTCCATCCGTATTTCTGAAGATGTCGTCGCGTCCATTGCGGCGCTTGCCACTTCGGAAACCGCAGGCGTGAGCGGATTGTATTCCACCCTGACAAGCGATATTGTCAGCTTTTTGAGTAAAAAGAACCTGTCCAAGGGCGTTCGCATTGAAATTGACGAGGACGGGACGGTCAAGATCGAGATCGGCTTTCTGGCGCTGTTCGGCCATAACATCTGCGAGGTGGCAAAGCAGGTGCAGGAGAATGTGCGCTCGTCTGTGGAGTCCATGACCGGCCTGAAGGTCACCGAGGTCAATGTACACGTCGGCGGCGTGACCTTTACCCCCGCGCCGGCGGCTGACGAACAGCCGGCGGAACAGGAATGAGAAACCGCATGAAAACGGCAAGGCGTATCGCCCTGCCGTTTTCTTTTGTCCGGGTGCGCCTTTTCGGGAATACCACCTTGCAACTTTGGCGAAAATAGGATAAAATAAGGCGTAACCGAAAAATGGGAGGAAACTGCCGCCGTGAGTGTGATGAGCAGAACAAAAGCAAGGGAAATTGCGCTGCACCTGATCTTTGAGATGGGGTTCCAGCAGTTTGAGGACGAGAATTTGGAAGAGCGGCTGGACGAGTCCATCATGGCCTCGATCAGCGGTGATATTGCGCTGTATGCAGGCAAGCTGTCCGAGGCGCAGACCGAGTACATCCGCGCGGTGGTCAAAGGTGTGGCCGCGCACCAGCAGGAGCTGGACGAGACGATTGCGGCCTATTCCAAGGGCTGGAAGATCAGCCGTATGTCGCGCATGACTGTGGCGGTATTGCGCCTTGCGATTTATGAAATGCGCTATGTGGAGGATGTACCGGTCGGCGCGGCCATCAATGAGGCGGTGGAACTGGCCAAGGTATACGATACGGACGAGGCAGCGGCCTTTATCAACGGCGTGCTGGGTTCGGTGGCGCGTGCCGCGCAGCCAGACACGACTCCCACGGCTGATGCTGCGGCTGCCCCGGTGGAGAATACGGATGCCTGAGCGTTTTCTGGGGATCGACACCTCAAATTACCGCACGTCGGCGGCGGTATTCGAGGCCGAAAGTGGTGTATGGCAGAATGAGGGCAGTCTGCTCTCCGTGCCGGAGGGTGCGATCGGGCTGCGCCAGTCGGACGCGCTGTTTCAGCATACTGTGCATCTGCATGAGAAAATCGAAGCCCTGCCGCAGGGGGAGGTGCGCGCCATCGGTGTCAGCACCCGCCCGCGCGCGGTCGAGGGTTCGTATATGCCTTGCTTCCTAGCAGGGGAAAGCGTCGCGCGCAGCGCGGCGCATTTGCTATCTGTACCTCTTTTTGCTGTGTCGCATCAGCAGGGGCATATCGCTGCCGCGGCACTATCCGCGGGGCGGCTGACCCTGTTGGACGAGCCGTTTCTTGCCTGGCATCTCTCGGGCGGGACGAGCGAGCTGCTGTATGTCACCCCCGGCGCGGACGGTTTGCCGGACTGCACCTGCATTGGCGGCACGACCGACCTTGCGGCCGGTCAGCTCATTGATCGCGCAGGTGCGTTGCTGGGGCTGCCGTTTCCGTCGGGCGCGGCGCTTGACGCGCTGGCGGCCGAAGCTGCCCCGGAAAAGGGCTATCGCCCCAAAGTGGCAGAATGCCGCTTTTCGCTCTCTGGGATGCAGAATCAGGTGGAAAACAAGCATAAAACCGCCCAACCGGCACAGATGGCACGCTTTGCGCTCGAAACAGTGGCAAATGCAGTCGTCAAAGCGACCGAGCAGGCGCGCCAGCAGTACAACTGCCCGATTTTGTGCGCGGGCGGTGTTATGGCAAGCCGCATTCTGCGTGCGCGGATGAAGCAAGCGTTCGGCACATGCGTTTCGTTTGCCGAACCAGTACTGTCGGGGGATAACGCAGTCGGCGTGGCGGTGCTCGCCGCGCGGCTTTATGAAAGGAACAAAACGTGAGTACGATCTATTCGGTCACACAGCTCAATAACGAGATCAAGGAGTTGCTCGACACGGTGTCGGGCTACCGCAACCTGCTGGTGCAGGGCGAAATCTCCAACTATAAGGCGCATTCTTCGGGGCATCATTACATGAGCCTGAAGGACGAGGGTGCATCCATCAATACGGTCATGTTCCGTTCGGACGCGATGCGCCTGAAATTCCGTCTGGAAAACGGCATGAAGGTCATTGTGCGGGCGCGTGTCAGCTCGTTCCCGCGCACGGGTCAGGTACAGCTTTATATTTCC
>CALWEB010000046.1 GCA_944376955.1 uncultured Agathobaculum sp.
GCGACCAACTTTGGTTCGGTCGATGCGTCTTTTACGTTTGAGGGGACGCGTTATGACACGCCCGCAGGCGTAGCACATTTTCTGGAGCACAAGATGTTCGAGGACGAGGACGGCAACGCGCTGCAAAAGTTTGCGCGCACGGGGGCCAGCCCCAACGCCTTTACCAGCCATACGATGACAGCCTACCACTTTTCCTGCACCGAACGGTTGGAGGAAAATCTGGAAATCCTGCTGAAATTTGTGTTCACGCCGTACTTCACTGAGGAAAACGTCGCGAAAGAGCGCGGTATCATCGGGCAGGAGATCGGCATGATGGACGACACGCCCGGCTGGCAGGTGTTCTGCGGAGTGCTGGCGGGGTTGTACCGCAATCATCCGGTGCGCGTGCCGATTGCGGGCAGCGTTGAGAGCATCGCGAAGATCACACCCGAGGTACTGTATACCTGCCACCGCGCGTTTTACAGCCCGAAAAACATGGCGCTGATCGTGTGCGGCACGGCGGATTTTGACGAGGTTTGCCGCATGGCGGCGCAGTATTCGCCTGCTGACGCGCCTGAGATTGGGCAGCGGCACTATGGCGAGCGCCGCGGCGCGGTCAGCGAACTGACCGTCACGCGCCGGATGCCCGTATCCCGGCCGCAGTTCATGCTGGGACTCAAGGACACCCCACTGGAAGCGGGCGAAAGCCGCCTGCGCCGCGCGATGCTGGGCGAATTGGCGGTGCGCATCCTGTGCGGCGATACCGCGCCACTCTACGCCGAACTGTATGAAAAGCGGCTGATCGGCCGGGACTTCGACACGGATTATATGATTATCCCCGAAGGGGCGATGGCGCTGCTGGGCGGCGAGAGCCGCGACCCGGAGGCCGCGCGCGCGGCGATCGAGCGCGAAGTCGCGCGACTGGCGCGCGAGGGCGTGGACAAGCCGCTGTTCGACCGCATGAAAAAGGCGCTGTACGGCCTGTACCTGCGTGTGTTGGATGTGCCGGAGGCCTATGCGCGGCAGGAAGCGACCTGTCTGTTTGCGGGTGAGCATTATGCGGACTTTGCCGCCCTGTTCGACACCATCGGGCCGGAGGATGTGCAGGCGGTATTCGCACGCTGGGCACAGCGCGACCGATCGTCCATGTCGGTCGTCCTGCCGCAGTAATCCTATTTTAGACAACAAAGGAAGCAAACATCATGGAACATGCAATCTCTTTCCCGGCGCTCGGGCTGAATTTCCAGATCAACCGCGTGGCCGCCACTGTATTCGGTAAGGATATTTTCTGGTACGGTATCATCATCTGCATTGGTTTTGTGCTGGCGGCGCTGTATGTGAATGCGCGTGTGAAGGAATTCGGCTGTACGTCGGACAACCTGATGGACTGCCTGATCATCTGCGTGCCGGTGGGCATCATCTGCGCGCGCATCTATTATGTGGCGTTCGAGTGGGACTATTACAGCCAGCACCCGGGCGAGATCATCGCGGTCTGGAACGGCGGCATTGCCATTTACGGCGCGGTGATCGGTGTGGTGGTTGCGCTGTATGTGTACAGCCGGGTGAAAAAGCTCTCGTTTGCCAGCCTGTGCGATCTGGCGGCCTTCGGCCTGCTGATCGGCCAGTGCATCGGCCGCTGGGGCAATTTCGTCAACGGTGAGGCGCACGGCGGCCCGACCGACCTGCCTTGGGGCATGTCGATCGACGGCGCGGCGGCCGTCCATCCGACGTTCCTGTACGAATCGGTTTGGAACCTCATCGGCTTTATCGCGCTGCATTTCTACTCGAAAAAGCGCAAATTCCCAGGCGAAATGGCGCTGCTGTATGTGGCGTGGTACGGCCTGGGCCGTGCGTGGATCGAGGGCCTGCGCACGGATAGCCTGTATATCGGCACGCTGCGCGTCTCGCAGGTGCTGGCGGCGGTCAGCTGCATTGTGGCCATCGCACTGCTGGTGCGGAAATATAACCGTTTGAAGGTGGCGCAGGCGTTTTATGTGCCGCCGGCGGCCGAGCCCGCACAGGACGCGCCTGCGGCGGCGGAGGAAAAGCCCGCGGACAACCAAGGGGAACCGGCGGAAAAAACGGCCAGTGAAACGGCCGGGCCGGATCAAAAGACAGAAAACTAAGGGGGATCTCAGTATGAGTGCAGTAAGAATGGACGGAAAGGCGCTGTCGGCCAAGGTGCGCGGCAGCATTCTGGCGGAGACCGAAGAATTGAAAAAGCAGGGCATCACGCCCGGCCTTGCGGTTATCATCGTGGGCAATGACCCGGCCAGCGAAATCTATGTCCGCAACAAGGAACGCGCGTGCGCCGAGTGCGGCATTTACAGCGAAAAGTACGCATTGCCCGCCGAAACCACGCAGGAGGAGCTGCTCGGCCTGATCGCGCAGCTGAACGAAAACCCGCAGATTTCGGGTATCCTGTGCCAGATGCCGGTGCCGAAACACATCTCCGAGCAGGCGGTCATCGACGCGATCGACCCGAAAAAGGACGTCGATGCGTTCCACCCGGTCAACGTCGGCAAGATCATGACTGGAAACTTCGATTTTGTGCCCTGCACGCCCGCGGGCGTCATGGAGCTGCTCGACGAGTACGGCATCGACCCCAAGGGCAAGGAATGCGTGGTGGTCGGCCGGTCGAACATCGTGGGCAAGCCGATGGCAATGCTGTTGCTGCACCGCCATGGCACGGTGACCATGTGCCACAGCCGCACGCAGCATCTGGACGAGGTTTGCCGCCGCGCGGATATCCTGGTCGCGGCGATCGGCAAGGCGGCTTTCATCACGCCCGATATGGTCAAGGATGGCGCGGTCGTCATCGACGTGGGCATCAACCGCAATGACGAGGGCAAGGTCTGCGGCGACGTCGATCCCGCAGTTGCGGAAAAGGCGTCCTACATGACGCCGGTGCCGGGCGGCGCGGGCCCGATGACCATTACCATGCTGATGAAGAATACACTCAAGGCGGCCAAACTGCAAAACCGCGCATAATCTACCCTGCTTTTCTGCGGAAATGATTGACCTTTTTTGCCAACCACTTTATAATAAAGATAATAAGGCGGCCGGGGAGGACCGGCGCGGACGGCAGGGAGGAAAAAACAATGGATATGAAAAAGCTGGCCGGCGATAAAGCCGCGGAATATGTCAAGGACGGCATGGTTGTCGGTTTGGGCACCGGTTCGACCGCGTATCACATGGTCAATGCAGTAGGCGAAATGGTGAAAAATGGTCTGAAAATTCAGGCGATCCCGACCTCCAAGGCCACGGAAGCGCAGGCACGTGAGCTGGGCATCCCGCTGCTGACGATCGATCAGGTCGATCATGTCGATCTGGATATCGACGGCGTGGACGAAATCGACCCGCAGTTCAACGCCATCAAGGGTGGCGGCGGCGCGCTGTACCGCGAAAAAGTGGTAGCGACGCTGGCCAAAGAAGTCATCTGGATTATGGACGAGAGCAAGCTGGTGGACAAGATCGGCGCCTTCCACCTCCCGGTGGAGATTGCGCAGTATGGCTCCAAGCAGGCGATGGCCAAGATGGAGGAATACGGTTTCCATCCGGTGCTGCGTGTGCGTGACGGCAAGACGTTTGTAACTGACAACGGCAACTTTATTGCCGACCTGCATTTGGGCGCCGGCTTTGATATCGAGGATGTGCGGAACAAGATCAGTGGCATCGTGGGCGTGCTGGAGCATGGCTTGTTCCTCAATATGTGCAAACGGATGATTGTTGGCTGCGCTTCGGGCGAAGTCAAGGTCATCGAGAACCCGGCAAAGTGATGGGCGATAGACGCGTGTCCGATCATCGGATCGGAGACCGGATCGGGGTCACTTCGGTGGATCGGTCGGCTTCGCGCCGCCGTTCCGCCCAAAAACCGGTGAAATTGAACTACCGGATGCTGCTCTGCATCGCGGTTTTGGTGTTTTTCGTGCTGGCGCTGTTGTTTTTCATCCTGTTTTTGTCGCGCGGCGGCAAAATTAAGGAACTGAACAAGCAGATCGAAACGCTAAACGGCGAAAAAACCACCCTGTCCACACAGGTCAATACGCTGACGCAGGACAACCAGACCATGCTCACCAGTCTGGCGGCCTCGTTGCCTGACCCGACAACGGCGCAGACGGATGACCTGACCGCCCTCATCCCACAGCTGACCGAGGGCGTGTATGTGATACACAGCACCGGCTCACAATACCAGTACCTGAGCGTGCCCGCCGGCTACCTACAGGATAAGCTCGCGGCTTACCGGGACGATACCGCGGGGTTTGCCGTCGTCGAGGGCGACGCGCCGGTCTGCACCTATTGGGTGCTGTTTTCCGACCGCGTGATCGGTCTGGCAGAGGGCGACAAGGGCTTTGTCAGCATGGACCGCGCCGCCACCGGCAGCGCAAGCACGGTTCCGAGCGGGATGTATGCCTTGGTTGCAAGCTTTTTTGCATAAAAATCCGATAAAACCGCGCGGCGGGGCTTGACACAGCCCCGCCGCTTGTGTTATCTTATTAAAAGCCGCATTGTGCATTGGCTTTGTTAAGTGCGCCCGAATCCCGGATGCCGCCGTGCCAAGCGTGACTCTACAACGAAAGAGAGGGAAAACCACATGTATGCCATTTTGAAAACTGGCGGCAAGCAGTACAAGGTATCTGAGGGCGACGTGATCTACGTGGAGAAGCTCGGCGTGGAGGACGGCGCAACCGTTACGTTTGACGAGGTTCTGGCCGTAGGCGAGGGCGACGCGCTCACCGTTGGCGCTCCTTACGTTTCCGGCGCCGCTGTAACCGGCACGGTTGAGAAGACCGGCAAGGGCAAGAAGATCAACATCTTCAAGATGAAGCCCAAGAAGGGTTACCGCAAGCGTCAGGGCCATCGCCAGCCGTACACCAAGGTGACCATCGCGTCCATCAAGGCGTAAGGCT
>CALWEB010000047.1 GCA_944376955.1 uncultured Agathobaculum sp.
CCTGCCTCACACGCCGAGCCGAAAATCAACCCCTCGCGATGGCGAATCAGTTCGCTACGCGGCATGATCGGGCGCTTGTTATAGTATTCGAGAAAACTCTTGGAAATCAGCTGATAGAGGTTGCGCAGCCCCTTCTGGTTCTGCACCAGAATGATAAAGTGGTATCGCGGCAGGTTTTTCAGCTTGTTTTTGCGGTCGGTGGTTGCCGCAAGCACGGGATTGATATCTGCCGTTGTCACCGCGTGCAGTTCATCTTTCAGCCGCGCCAGCAGCTTTACAAAAATACGCCCCAAAACAGCCGCATCCTCACTGGCACGGTGGTGCTCAAACGGGCCGACCGCCAGCTCTTTCGCCAGAATGTTCAGCTTGAACTTATGTAAATGCGGCAGCATCAGGCGGCTCATTTCCAGCGTGTCGATCGCGGTGAAGTCCCGCTCGATGGAAAGCCGCTTGCACGCCGTGCGCAGGAACCCCATATCAAAGCCTGCATTGTGCGCGACCAGAGGGTATTTGCCCTCGCCCGCCCACGCAAGAAACTTCGGCACAGCTTCGGCAAGCTCGGGCGCGTCCGCGACCGTTTCGTCTGAAATCCCTGTTAGCTTGGTAATCTCCTCCGGGATGGGTTTGTGGGGATTGACATAAGTCTGGAAACTGTCCTGAATCGCGCCGTCCACTATGCGCACCGCTGCAATTTCGGTAATCTCCTCGCTTGCAGGATTCAGACCGGTTGTCTCAAGGTCAAAGACGATAAACGTGCCAGTCAGCGGTTCAGCGGATTTACCGCGCACGACAGAAAGCGTATCCTCATCGTTGATATAATAGGCCTCGATACCGTAGATGATCTTCATATCCCCAATGATGTTTTTCTGCTTGCCCTCCTGCGCGTGCAGCGCTTCGGGAAACGCCTGCGCCACGCCATGGTCAGTGATTGCCATAGCACGATGCCCCCATTGCGCCGCGCGGCACAGCAGCGCCGCCGTCGAGGTCATGCCGTCCATCGCACTCATGTTGGTGTGCAGATGCAGCTCGACGCGCTTCATGCCTTCAGCCTTGTCCTGCCGCACCGGCTTTTTCGCCTTGACGATGCCGGTCGGCTCGAGAACCATCTCTTTCGCGTAAGAATCGTACACCATTTTACCCTGCACCGTGCAGTACAGGCCGTTTTTGATTTTAGAAGCGGTGTCACCCGCTTTATCTACGGCAAGGAACTTGGACACGCGCACAGAATTCGTGCGATCGGTCATGTCGAACGCAATCTTGACATAGTCCTTGCCGGTTTTCTTGCTGTGAATGTCCTTGTTATCGGTGAAGAACACTTCGCCCTGAATGGTGACCATATCGTAGGCCGCGATCGCCTCATTGACCGAAATGATCGGATCCTGGATCAGTTTGCCAAAAATCAGATCATCCTCGCGCACTTTTTCCGTGCGCGGACGCTGGTATCCGGTATGCTCCGGTCTTGGCGCGGGTCGGGGCTTTTTCGGTTTTGGTTCTGCCGGTGCTTCCGCAGCCGCCTGCTCAATGGCCTTTTGCAAGATCTCCTCACGCTGCGGCGCATTAGATACCGGCACACAATCACAGGCTTCCACGCGCACCGCATGAACGGGACACGGTTTTCCCAGCTCGCGCAGGATTCGTGCTTCCAAATGACGTAGGGCGTTTGCGAAATGCCGCTCACTGACCTCATCCATCGGAATTTGCAGCGCGCCATCCGCATATTGCCACTTACCGCAGTCCAGCAGCCCGCGCGCGGACGGCATACGGAACGCCATATCCTCATAAAGCGAGTGGATATATTCTGCCGTCAGCCCGTCCGGCATGACATAACGCGGCTCGATGCAAACACGGCTCAGACCGTACTGTTTAGCTATCTGTTTTTCCGCTTTGGCAATGGTTTTTCGGCTGATGACCTTTTTCAGGCCCAGCTCAACCACCATCACTGTGTTATTGTCCCCAAATGCGAGAGAACGCACCTCGCCCGAGGCAAGGTGCTGTTCTTCCGCAAGTAATTTGCAGTTTTGAAATAAATCTATCAGTTTGCCAGCCAATTTGACCGTTCCTCCGGTTTATGCCTCAAAATGCTCGATCATGTCCATCAGCTCGTCCACCAACTGTTCCTGCGGCACCTTTTTGATGATCTCCCCTTTGCGGAAGATCAGGCCGACGCCATCGCCGCCCGCAATGCCGAGGTCGGCTTCGCGTGCTTCGCCCGGCCCGTTGACCGCACAGCCCATCACCGCAACCTTGAGCTTTTTGCCGTGGATATCCATGCAGCGCTGTTCCACCTCTTTGGCAATGCCGATCAGGTCGATGCGCGTACGCCCGCAGGTCGGACAAGAGACCACGTTGATACCGTCCTCTGCACGGCCAACCGCCTTCAAAATGGCCTTTGCCGCATATATCTCCTTGACCGGGTCATCGGTCAGGGATACGCGGATGGTGTCGCCTACGCCAAGCGCCAGCAGACCGCCAATACCCGCCGCGGACTTGATCGTACCCATGTACTCGGTGCCCGCCTCGGTTACACCAAGGTGGAGCGGATAGTTCGTTTTTTCATGCGCCAGCAGATAGGCCTGCATGGTATACGGCACAGAGGACGACTTGATCGAAATACAGATATCGTCAAACCCGCAATCATTCAGCAGGCCAACGTGATACAGTGCGGATTCCACCATCGCCTCCGGTGTGGGGCCGCCAAATTTCTCCAAAATATGCTTTTCCACCGAACCCGAGTTGACACCGATTCGGATTGGGATTTTCCGCTCCTTTGCCGCCTGCACCACCGCATGAACACGATCCGCGCCGCCGATGTTACCGGGGTTGAGCCGAATTTTATCCACGCCCGCCTCGATGGACGCGAGCGCCAGACGGTAGTCAAAATGGATATCCGCCACGACCGGGATGGGCGACCCTGCGCAAATCTCTTTGAGTGCCTCAGCCGCCTGCGCGTCCGGTACAGCACAGCGCACAATATCGCAGCCGGCTTCCGCCAGCGCGCGGATCTGCGCAAGCGTCGCTTTCGCGTCACGTGTATCCGTGTTGGTCATGGACTGCACTGCTATCGGCGCACCCCCGCCGACCGGCACATCCCGCACCATAATCTGTTTGGTCTGTTTCATGTTCATGAACCTCCCGCAACAATGCGCAAAATATCCTGTCCTGTCACATATACCATGAGCGCGAGCAGCAGCACCAGCCCTGCTGCGTGAATATATCCTTCATACTTGGGCGGCACCGGCTTGCGGCGCACTGCTTCAATGATCAGGAATAACAGCCGCCCACCGTCCAGCGCGGGCAGTGGCAGCAGGTTCATCACACCCAGGTTAATCGAAATAAACGCAACCAGCTGGAAAAACGAAATCATGCTGTATTTGGCTGTATCTGCCATCACCTCGGCTACCCCGACCGGCCCGGACAGTTGATCGACACCAACCTGCCCGCTCACCAACATGCCAAGGCTCGCCCAAACCATACGCGCATAGCTCACTGAGGTGCGCACGGCCATACTCAGGTGCAGGCCGATGCTGTCCGGCTGCTCCGCAAAGGTCAGGCCAATCATCTTGCGGCCTTCGCCAGCGTCGATGGTCGCCTCCAGTTTGACTGCGGGCAGCGTGATTTTTTTGCCATCCCGTCGCACAACCACTTCATACGTCGTGTCGTCACCCCGCGAAAGTGCCATTTCAAAATCGCTGCGCAGCAGAATGTGATATCCGTCCACCTTGAGGATTTCATCGCCAGCCATCAGTCCGCCTTCCGCTGCAGCGGTGCTTGCCGGATCAACCGAGGCCAGCGTCGAAATGATATAACCGCCGTCCGGCCCGTTTGGCCGCATCACCGCCAACACAATCAGGAAACCGACGAGGAAATTCATCAGCGCCCCTGCAGCAACAATCAACATCCGGCGCGGCAAACTCGCCTTGCCAAACGCGTGATCGTTTTCGCTTTCGCTGTCTTCCCCTTCCATCACGCACGCGCCGCCAAATGGCAGCACCTTCAGGCAATACAGTGTGCCGTGATACTGCTTTTTTAGCAGCGTCGGACCCATACCGATCCAAAACTCATTGACCTGTACCCCGCCGCGCTTGGCCGTGATGAAATGCCCAAACTCATGCACAATAACCAGCACGCCAAACGCCACAATAGCCAGTATGATTTGCAGCAAAACACTTCTCCTCTCAAAGGACCAAATCCATCCGCTCTATGCCTGCACCATTTCCCGCGC
Source organism: uncultured Agathobaculum sp. (assembly GCA_944376955.1). GTDB lineage: Bacteria > Bacillota > Clostridia > Oscillospirales > Butyricicoccaceae > Agathobaculum. The sequence goes on from CALWEB010000047.1 coordinate 4,223, forward strand.
CGCGCGGTCCGCCGCGAGCACATCGTCCAGCGTGACGCTATTGCGATACGGAATTGCATCCAGCGTGTGTGCAACGCGCTCTGCAATCTCGGTAAAGCCGATCCGTCCCTCCAAAAACAGGCCGACCGCGGCTTCATTTGCACCGTTGAGTACCGCGCCGCGGTCACCCTTCAGCGCCGCCGCCTGCCGCGCCAGCCCGAGCGCCGGAAACGCATCATAGTCCGGCTGTGCAAAGGTCAGCTTTGCAACCTCTGCCAATGACAAACGCGGTACCTTGCAAGGCACACGCGCCGGATAGGCCAGCGCATACTGGATCGGCAGACGCATATCAGGCAAGCCAAGCTGCGCAATCATTGCACCATCGGTAAACTCGACCGCCGAATGCACGATGCTCTCCCGATGGACGACAATCTCAATGTCCTCCGGCGGCATATCATACAGCCACATCGCTTCCATCAGCTCCAGCCCCTTGTTCATCATGGTCGCGGAGTCGATCGTAATCTTTGCGCCCATATGCCAATTCGGATGCTTGAGCGCCTGTTCACGCGTCACCGACCGCATTTCTTCGGCCGTCTTACCGAAAAACGGGCCGCCCGACGCCGTCAGAATGATCTTGGAAATCGGATTGCCTTGTGCCGCCTGTGCGCACTGGAAAATCGCAGAATGCTCGGAATCGACCGGCAGGATCTTGACGCCCTTTTCGCGCGCCGCATCCATGACCAACCCACCCGCACACACGAGCGTTTCCTTGTTTGCCAGCGCAATATCTTTACCCGCGTCGATTGCAGCCAGCGTCGGCAGCAGGCCGACCATACCAACCACCGCAGTCACAACGATGTCCGCACCCGACTCTGCCGCACACGCAGTCAGGCCATCCATTCCGCTCAGAACGCGGATATCCGTGTCCGCAAGCTTGACCTTGAGGTCACGTGCCGCCGCTTCATCAAACGCACACACCATCTTCGGATGTAGCGCGCGCGCCTGCTCTTCGAGTAAGTTTATGCGCCGGTTCGTCGTCAATGCGACAACTTCGGCATCAATCGAGGGCAAAATATCGACCGTTTGCGTGCCGATTGACCCGGTTGAGCCTAAAATCGCAATTTTTTTCATAAACACACCCTCACCAAATGATCCGGAACAGGATTTCCGCGAACGGCGCAACAAACAGCACGCTGTCGAACCGGTCGAGTACGCCGCCATGCCCCGGGAAAATATGGCCGTAGTCCTTAATGCCCGTCTGACGCTTGATGACTGAGAAGGACAAGTCCCCGATCTCACCCAGCACTGCACCAACGCCGCCCAGCACTACTGCCGACCAGAGCGGCATATCCAGCTCAAGCAGCGCATTCATCAGCAGCGCCGCCAACAGCACCAGCACTGCACCGCCGATCACACCTCCGACTGCGCCTTCTACGGTTTTTTTCGGGCTGACGACCGGCGCAAGCTTGTGCTTGCCAAAAGCGATACCGGCAAACAACGCGCAAGTATCCGCACCCCACGCAGCCAGCAATGGCAGCAACACCAAAAACTGCCCCGCACGCAGATCGGTCTGTCCGATCGGACGAAAATCCATCTGGTAAATGCGCAGCAGGCTGAGCATCAGGTACGGCACCAGCAACGCGCCAAAAAAGCCCCACGCAACCTGCGAAACGTTCATCCTGGCATGAAATTTCAGTTCAATCGCAAACGAACCGATCAACATGACAAAAATCAGCCCTTGTGCCACATCCTGTAAATCGAGCGGCAAAATATCGAAATGCCCGATTGCAAGTCCCAATGCGACCAGCAGGCACAGCAACAGTTCCAACCGGTTGTGTACCAGCTTAGTGGAACCCAGCACTTCGTACACCGCCAACACGCACAGCGCCGCCACCGCAATCTCCAGCACAATGGACGGGAACACATACAGCGCGAGCAGCACGAACACAAAGCCGACCACGCCGAACAACACTCTCTGTTTCATAGCTTTACACCTCGCTCCGTCCGATTATACACCGCCAAAGCGACGATTCCGTTTGTTAAACGCATCAATCGCTGCATCCATATCGGCGGTTTTAAAGTCCGGCCACAACACATCGATAAAATAATACTCCGCATAGGCCGACTGCCACAACAGGAAATTCGATGTGCGGATTTCACCGGACGGCCGGATGATCAGATCCGGGTCAGGCATATGCGCAGTGTAAAGATGCGCACCGATCGTCTCTTCGGTGATATCCTCCGGCGCAAGCGCACCGTTTTTCACCTGCTCCGCAATCGCACGCACCGCATTTTTGATCTCATCCCGTCCACCGTAATTGATGCACAGGGACGCGGTCGCCGCATCCGGCCCGAGTCGGTCTGCAATTTCATCCACCTCGCGGATCTGCGCACGGATATCCTCTGGCAGCGGCGTCAAGTCGCCCAGCACGCGCACTGCTACGCCGCGTTGGAACATGGTTTCCGCCGCTTCTTTCAAATATGCGCGGAACAGGTTCATCAGTGCGTTGACTTCCTCCTGCGGCCGCTTCCAGTTTTCAGTCGAAAAAGCATAGACCGTGAAATACTGCACGCCGATATCCTTGCAGTATGTGGCAATAGTGCGGAACGTCTCCGCGCCAACTTTATGCCCCGCCTGCCGCGGCAGGCCGCGTTTTTTCGCCCAACGACCGTTGCCGTCCATAATGACCGCAATATGCCGCGGTACCGGACGGTTTTGCGGCACGGTTTTCTTCTTCCGTGTGAACCAACCCACAATACTTCCCCCATGCAAAGAGGCGGCGATCCCGCCGCCCCCGAATGTTATCAATTTGTCCTCTGCAATGTGTGCAACATCACACTTCGGCAAGTTCCTTGGACTTCTTGGCGACCATGCCGTCCACTTCCTTAACGTATTTATCCGTCAGCTTCTGTATCTTCTCTTCGCCCTCGTGCAGTTCGTCCTCGGTCATTTCGCTCTTTTTCTGCGCGGCCTTGAACTTGTCGATCGCATCACGGCGGATATTGCGCAGCGCCACCTTGGCCTCCTCGCCCGTCTTGGAAACGCCCTTGATCAGTTCCTTGCGGCGCTCCTCAGTCAGCGGCGGGAAGTTCAAGCGGATCTGCTTGCCATCGTTCTGCGGGTTGATGCCCAGATCGGACACCTGAATCGCTTTCTCGATCGCTTTGAGGATCGAGCCGTCCCACGGCTGGATTGCCAGCGAACGGGGATCGGGCGTAGAAATCGCCGCCACCTGATTGAGCGGTGTCGGTGCGCCATAATACTCGACGGTAATCTTATCCAACACGGCCGGATTGGCGCGGCCTGCACGGACAGCTGCCAATTCCTTGGCAAGCACATCGAGTGTTTTCTTCATTTTTTCCTCATAAGCATTGAGCTGAGCCTTCATGATTTGTCCTCCTCTACAATCGTGCCGATTTTCTCACCGTTGACCGCACGATAAATATTTTCCGGGTCGGAAAGTGCAAATACCAAAATCGGAATATGGTTGTCCATAGAAAGCGAAGTCGCGGTCGTATCCATGACGCCAAGCCCCTGATTGAGCACGTCCATATAAGTCAGCCGGTCGTACTTCTTCGCATTGGGATTTTTTACGGGGTCAGAATCATAAACACCGTCCACATTTTTGGCCAGAAGGATCACCTCTGCGCCGATTTCCGCTGCACGCAGTACCGCTGCCGTGTCGGTTGAGAAGAACGGGTTGCCCGTACCGCAGCCAAAGATAACGACGCGTCCCTTTTCCAGATGGCGCGTTGCGCGCTGCCGGATATACGGCTCAGCAATACGGTTCATTTCGATCGCAGTCTGCACGCGAACCGGTACGCCGCGCTGCTCAAGCGCATCCGCCAGTGCCAATGCGTTGATCGTCGTCGCCAGCATCCCCATATGGTCGGCACGGGTGCGTTCCATCTTGCCGCCGCCGTCCTTGACGCCGCGCCAGAAGTTGCCGCCGCCTACCACAATGCCAATTTCGCAGCCCTGTTCGTTGCATTTTTTGATCACATCGCATACCGGCCCGATCACATCAAAATTCAGGCCAAAATGCTTATCGCCCGCAAGCGCCTCGCCGCTGATTTTAATCAGTACGCGTTTATATCTTTGTGTTTCCATGCTCCACACTCCTTGCTTCATTTTCCCGTTTTCTATTCTACCCTATAACCGCCTATTTTGCAAAGGGTTTCGCGATGGTTTTTACAATTTATGCACAACTGCCCCACACATTGTGCAAGTACACGCACAGTTTCCGCCTGCATCCTCTCAGAGAGAAAAAAATCCCGCTCCAAATGAAGCGGGATTTTGCAATGCCGGTATGTATTTACTTCTTGAGGACAACCTCGCCGCCCAGACCGGTGTGCGCGGTGATGTACTCGCGGCCCATCTTGGCGTACTCGAACGGATTGGCCTTCGCCGGATCCTGCTCAGCCTCAACCATGATCCAGCCGGTGTAGCCAGCCTTGTCCAGCAGGTCAAACACCTTGTCAAACTCTACGCAGCCATCCGGATCGCCCGGAACGGTGAACGCGCCTGCACGAACTGCATCGAGGAAGGACCAATGCTCTGCACGAGCCTTCTCCACCATCGGCATACGCATGTTCTTCAGATGAACATGACCGACGCGGTCAGCAAACTTCTCGAGCATCTTGACCGGATCCTCGCCCGCGAAGGTGAAGTGGCCGGTATCGAAGCACAGGAAGACGTACTTGGGATCGGTGTTCTCCATCAGGCGGGTGGTCTCTTCCACCGTCTGGCACACGGTGCCCATGTGATGATGGAAGCAAGTGCGGATGCCATACTTCTCCATGGACAGCTTGCCCAGCTTATTCAGGCCATCGGTGAAGCGAGCCCATTCCTCATCGGTCAGGACGCGCTTGTTCTCCATATCGAGGACAGGCGTATCGAGCTGGCCCTGGATAGAGCCGGACTGCTCAGATACGTTGATCGCGGTTGCACCGACATAGGAGAGGTAATCCAGTTCCTTGATGAACTCGGCCTCAACCTCTTCGTACGGCTTATCCACCAGGAAAGAGGAGAACCACTTGGATGCGATGGTCATGTTGCGCACGTCGAGCATGTGCTTGAGGACTTCCTTATCCTCCGGATACTTATGGCCGACTTCACAGCCATCGAAACCCGCGAGCTTCATCTCGGAAATGCACTGCTGGAACGTATTCTCATCGCCAAGATCCCACATATCGTCATTGGACCAGCCAATCGGGCAGATGCCCAGCTTTACTTTCTTCGGATCTAACATGTGTTATTCCCTCCATTTTCATCTCTCATACCGCATGATTCACATGCGCCATTACTATCCTTATTGTACTCAACTATATCCTAAAAGTCAAACGCATTTTTGCACAGAAATGGCCTGTGCAAAAAACTTTTTCGACAAATTGCACAGTGTTGCCGTGCACGGGCACGCAGCATCCGTTCGACCGGGCTTTCACCCGATCAAATACGGGCCACACCCGAGTCGCGTGCTGCCTGCGCAACCGCGTCGGCAACGGCACGGATGACCTTCTGATCAAACGCCATCGGCATGATATATTCCGGGGTGAGCTCCTCGTCCGATACGCAGTAAGCGATCGCTTTGGCTGCGGCCAGCTTCATCTCCTCATTGATATC
>CALWEB010000048.1 GCA_944376955.1 uncultured Agathobaculum sp.
CGGTACGCCCGCACGGTTGACCCGTCGCTCGCGGGCACGCAGCTTTCGCGCTTTGCGCAGCAGGCGATGGTGGACTGCGATCTGATTGTATTTGTCGGCGCGGCGGGCATTGCGGTGCGCGCGGTCGCGCCGTATCTCATGGGTAAGGCGTTCGACCCGGCGGTGCTCGTCATTGACGAGGCCGGGCGGTTTGTGATCCCAATCCTGTCCGGGCATCTGGGTGGTGCAAACGCGCTTGCGAAGCGCTTGGCGGACGGGCTTGGCGCGACGGCGGTCATCACCACCGCGACCGACAGCCGCGCGGCGTTCGCGGTCGATACATGGGCAGCAGCGCATGACTGCGCGGTGGTTGACCCGGAGCACATCAAACACGTTTCGGGCGCACTGCTGCGCGGTGAACCGGTCGGTTTGCAGTCGGATTTTCCGGTGGACGGCCGCCTGCCCGCGCAGGTGACGCTGGACGGCGCGCCGGACAGCGGTTTTGTGATCGGGTTTGACACCGAAACTGCGCCGTTTGCGCATACGTTGCATTTAGTGCCGCGTATCGTGTTTCTGGGTATCGGTTGCCGCAAGGGAACGGACGAAAAAACGATAGAAGCGGCCGCGCAGGCGGCGCTGGACAGTGCGGGTGTGCCTTGGGACGCGGTGCGCGGGGTGGCCAGCATTGATGTCAAGCAAAACGAGCCGGGGCTGCTGCGGTTTTGCGAGGAACACGGCCTGCCGCTGACCGTGTTTTCGGCAGAGACGCTGCAACACGTTTCGGGGGACTTTACGCCGTCGGATTTTGTCGCGCGCACAGTCGGCGTGGACAACGTGTGCGAGCGTGCGGCGGTGTGCGCTTCGTCCGGCGGGCGGCTACTGTGCCGCAAGACCGCGCGGGACGGTGTAACGATTGCACTGGCGCAGCAAAACTGGTGCGTGTGCTTTGAAGAAGAACAGTTGGAGGATGGACGTTGTGAACCTCACAATGACGGGAATTGATTTTGTCCATGCGCCGCTTCAGCAGCGCGAGCGTGTGGCGCTTGTGCGTGGACAGGTGCAGGCGCTGTTGCCGCAGCTTGCCGGGATGCCGGGCGTTTTGGGCTGTGTGCTGCTGGCAACCTGCAATCGCACCGAACTGTATGTACACAGCGCGGCGGACGTATCGCCCGATCCGCTGGTCATGTTGGCGCGCGCGGCGGGATTTGACGAGGCGGCGTTTCGCGGATTGAGCGTGACCCGCACGGAAAAGGCGTGCATACAGCACCTGATGGCGGTTGCGGTGGGGCTGGAATCCCAGATTTTCGGGGATGACCAAATCTTGACACAGGTGCGCGAAGCTGCCGCACTGGCGCGCGAAGCACAGGCCACAGACAGCGTGCTGGATACACTGTTCCGTCGTGCGGTGACAGCCGGCAAGCGCGTGCGTACCGAGGTGAAACTCACTGGTGTACCGACGTCCGCAGCGGCGGCGGGCGTGCGGCGGGCGGAGCGCTTTTTCGGTGCGCTTGCCGGTCGCCGCGCGGTGGTCATCGGCAACGGCGAGATGGGACGGCTGGCCGCCGCCGCGCTGCGCGCACAGGGCTGCGCGGTGACGGTGACGCTGCGCAGCTACCACCACGGCGAGACGATTGTCCCCGCCGGGTGCGACACCTTCCCGTATGATCGTCGGTGCGAAGCACTCGAGGGCGCAGATCTCGTGGTCAGCGCGACGACCAGCCCGCATTTTACCCTGACCGCGCAGCAGGTTGCAGCGTTGCAGCACCCGCCCCGGCTGTTGCTCGACCTTGCAATGCCGCGAGACATTGAACCGGCGGCGGGACAGGATGGGCGTGTAACGCTCTACAACCTTGACGATTTGGGCGATCTCGATGACAGTCAGATTGCCGCGGCAAAGCGGGCGGCGGCGTGTATTCTGGACGAAGAACAAGCGCAGTTTGATCGGTGGTATGCCTATCGGCAGGCGCTGCCTGTGATCGCCCGCATTAAGGACACCGCACTGGACCGCTTGCGGTTTGACCATGCTTACGATGCGCTGTACTGCGACGGCGATATGGATGGCCTAATGGAACTTGCGGTCAGTAAGACGGTTGATCTGCTGCTGGGCGGCATGAAAGATTTGGTGGACGCGGGCAGACTGGAAGCATGTCTGACCCACATGAGAAAGGGGAGCGGCAGATGAAGCTCTATTGCATCGGCATCGGGCCGGGCGGCGCGGGACAAATGACCAATCGCGCGGTGCGTGCGCTCGCGGATTGCGACTGCGTGGCAGGGTACGGGCTGTACCTCGACCTGATTGCGGAGCTGATTGAGGGAAAAGAACGCATCCAGACCGGCATGACGCGCGAGGTAGATCGCTGCACGGCGGCGCGCGACGCGGCAAAGGCCGGGCACACGGTTGCGGTCGTCTCGTCGGGCGATGCGGGAGTATACGGCATGGCGGGGCTGCTGTTCGAGGTGTGTGCGGATGACCCCGAGATCGAAATCGAGGTCATTCCGGGCATCACAGCCGCCTGCTCGGGCGGCGCGGTGCTGGGCGCACCGCTGACCAATGATTTCGCCTGCATTTCACTCTCGGATCTGCTGACTCCATGGGAGGTCATCGAACAGCGCCTGCGCGGTGCAGCGCAGGGCGATTTCTGCATCGCGCTGTACAACCCGGCAAGTAAAAAGAGAACCGACCACCTGCGCCGCGCGTGCGACATCCGGCTGGAAACCTTGTCGCCCGAAACCGTGTGCGGCACGGTGCGCAACATCGGCCGGGAGGGCGAAAGCTATACGTTGACCACACTCGGCGCTTTGCGTGATACAGCGGTCGATATGCTCACGACGGTGTTTATCGGCAACAGCCGCACGCGCGTGATAGGCGGGCGTATGGTCACGCCGCGGGGGTATCGCGGCGTATGAAACTGACCATCTTTTCCGGTACGAGCGAGGGGCACGCGCTGTGCCGCTTTGTGTCGGCCTGCGGCGGGAACGCGGATGTTTATGTGGCAACCGGATATGGTGCGGCGGTCATGGAGCCGCTGAACGGCATCACGGTACACGAAGGGCGGCTGGACGCGGATGGGATGGCGGCCGTGCTGGATGCGGACACCGTGCTGGTGGACGCGACGCACCCCTATGCCGCCTTGGTTTCGGATCAGTTGCGCGCGGCCTGCACACAGACCGGCGCGGAGTATGTCCGCCTGCTGCGCCCCCGGATGGACAGCGAGGGGGTTGTCACGGTGCCTGATACCGCTGCCGCGGCCGCATGGCTCAGCGGACACCCCGGCCGCGCGCTATTGACGACCGGCAGCAAGGAACTGGCGGCGTTTACGGCGGTCGAAGACTATCGGGAACGGTTGTTCGCGCGCATCTTGCCCGACGCGGGCGCATTGCAAAAGTGCCTCGATCTTGGTTTCCCGGCAGCGCACCTGATCGCCATGCAGGGGCCGTTTTCACATGAAATGAACGCCGCGCTGCTGCGCCAGACGCGCGCAGATATTCTGGTCACCAAGGACACTGGAAAAGCGGGTGGTTTTGCCGAAAAGCTGTCCGCGGCGCGCGAAACTGGCGCTGTCGTGCTGGTGATTGCCCGTCCGTGCGCCGAGGAGGGGTGCACACTGGAAGAAATGCAGGATTATCTGGCCGCTCGCTTTGGCTGGATAAAGTCCGCACCGGAACAGACGGTGAAGGTCCCGCGTTTTCCGCTGTTTGTTTCGCTCGCGGGGAAAAAATGCGTTGTGTTCGGCGCGGGAAAGATTGCCGCGCGGCGGGTGGACGTCCTGCGGCACTTCGGCGCGCAGGTGATCGTGATTGCGCCGGATTCTCCGGCGGGCCTTGCGGTCGATCAGGTTCGCGGCTATGAGAAAAGCGATCTTTCGGGCGCTTTTCTGGCAGTCGCGGCAACGAATGACCGGGACGTGAATCATCGCATCGCAGAGGACTGCAAAGCGCTGCATATCCCGTGCAGCGTGGCCGATTGCGCAGCGGAATCGACCTCTTTCTTCCCCGCCGTGTGCGAGGGCGGGGGACTGACGGCAGGCGTGGTGTCGGACGGCACGGCGCACGGCAAAACGGCGGCGGCGGCAAAGCGCATCCGCGCGGTATTGGAGGGGATGACATGATCCGGGTGGGCAGCAGGGACAGCCGCCTTGCGGTCGTGCAGGCCGAGGAGGTCTGCCGCACGCTGGGCGACTGTGAACTGATCACGATGAAAACCACGGGCGACATGGTGCTGGATAAAACGCTCGATCAGGTTGGCGGCAAGGGGCTGTTTGTCAAGGAGCTTGACCGTGCGCTCGCGGACGGGCGGGTTGACCTGACCGTACACAGCTTAAAGGACGTGCCGATGGAGCAGCCGGCCGGTTTGCCGCTGGTGGCGTTCACCCGCCGCGCGGATGCGCGCGACGCGCTGGTGCTGCCGGAAAACGGCATGTGGGACAAAACAAAGCCCATCGGCTGCTCGTCCGCCCGGCGGCGGGTGCAGCTCAAACAGCTGTTCCCTGCTATCGACGTGCAGCCGGTGCGCGGCAATGTGCAGACGCGGCTTGCCAAACTCGAGAGTGGCGCATACGGCGCGCTGGTGCTTGCGGCGGCGGGCTTACAGCGTTTAGGGCTGGAAAAGCGCATCAGCCGGTATTTTTCGCCGGATGAAATGATCCCTGCGGCGGGACAGGGCATTCTCGCCGTGCAGGGTCGCGCGGGCGAACTCGAGGACGAGGCTCGGCTGGTCGATGACGCGGACGCGCGTGACTGTGCGGCGGCTGAGCGGTCGTTCATCCAAACACTCGGTGGCGGCTGCTTTGCGCCGGTCGCGGCTTATGCCGAGGTGCAGGATGACACGCTGCACTTACGCGGGCTGTATGTCACGGCGGATGAAACGCATATGGCGCGCGGTGCGGTGACCGGACGGCGGACAGAGGCCGTGTCGCTCGGGCGCACGCTCGCGCTGCTACTCAAGCATCAAGCGGAGGGAACGGTATGACAGGAACGGTAACGCTGGTTGGCGCAGGACCGGGAGACAAGGGTCTGCTGACGACCGCAGGCGCGCAGGCGATTGCGCGGGCGGACGCGGTGGTCTATGACCGGCTGGTGGGCGAGGACATCCTCGATCTGATTCCGCCGCACGCGGAAAAAATCTCCGTGGGCAAGGAAAACAGCCACCATCCTGTGCCGCAGCCTGAAATTAACGATATTCTGGTGCGGCTGGCGCGCGAAGGCAAAGCCGTCGTGCGGCTCAAGGGCGGGGACTGCTTCCTGTTCGGCCGCGGCGGCGAGGAATGTGAGCATCTGCTGGCAAATGGCGTGCCGTTCCGGGTGATTCCGGGCGTGACGAGTGCGCTTGCTGCGCCCGCGTTTGCAGGTATCCCGGTGACGCACCGGGACTTTACCTCGTCGGTGCATATTATCACGGCGCACGCGCGCGCGGGCAAGCCGCTTCAAATCAACTTTGATGCACTCGTCCGGCTGGACGGTACGCTGGTGTTCCTGATGGGGCTGACCGCCCTCGAGCAGGTGACAAGCGGCCTGCTGCGCGCCGGGATGCCGCCCGATCTGCCCGCCGCCGTGATTGAAAACGGCGCGCGCGGCACCCAGCGCAAGGTGGTATGTGGCCTGTCCGACCTCGCGGGTGCGGTGCGCGCGGCAGGGCTGCAAAGCCCCGCGCTGATTGTGGTCGGGCGGGTATGCGCTCTGAGTGACCAGCTCGACTGGTTCACACCCTTGCCGCTGCACGGCAAAACGATTGTCGTGACCCGCCCGAAAGCACGGGCGGGCACGCTGGCAGGAAAAATGCGGCGGCGCGGCGCAAACATCATCGAAGCGCCGTGCATTGAGACAGTCCCGCGCAAGGACACGCAGCCGCTTGCAGATGCTTTGCAGCGGTCGCATGACTGGGCGGTGTTCACCAGTCCCGCGGGCGTACCCGCAGCGGTGGACGCGCTGCGGCGGTTGGGCTGCGATCTGCGCACGCTGTACGGGATGAAGCTTGCCGCCATCGGCAAGGGCACGGCGGACGCGCTGGCTTCTTACGGCTTGACCGCCGACCTTGTTCCCGCGCAGTACGACGGGGAACACCTTGCGGACGCACTCATTGCCGTGATGCCGCAGGGCGGTTCGGCGCTGCTACTGCGCGCGAAACAGGGTGGGCAGCTTTTGCCCGAAAAGCTTGCCGCCGCAGGCATCCGCGTGACCGATGTACCGCTTTACGACACGGTGTACCGCTGCGACAAGGCAGACGCGTTGCGCGGGCTGCTCGCCGCGGGCAAAATCGACGCGGTGACGTTCACCAGTGTCTCGACGGTCGAAGCCTTTGTGCAGGCGGTTGGTGCAGCAGAATACACCGGTTTCACGGCCTGCTGCATTGGCACGCAGACTGCGGATGCCGCCAGAAAACATGGCATGTGCGTCAAAATTGCAAAAAATGCAACGATAGATGAATTGGTAGCCTGTATGGAGGAGATAGACAATGTTCCATGACAACATTCGTCCGCGCCGTCTGCGCACGTCGGATAGCTTGCGCCGCATGGTGCGCGAGACGCGCATTTCGCCCGAAAGCCTGATCTGGCCGATCTTTGTGGCAGAAGGCGAGGGCATTTACGAGGAGATCCCTTCGCTGCCCGGCCAGTACCACTATTCGCCTGATCAACTGTACCGCATGGTCGAGCGCGCCCGCGCGCACGGTGTGTCGCGCGTCATCCTGTTCGGCCTGCCGAAAGAGAAGGACGAAATCGGTTCGGGTGCATGGGCGGAGGACGGTATCGTCCAGCAGGGCATCCGCAAGATCAAGGAGCTTGCCCCGGAGATGTATGTCATCACCGATGTGTGCATGTGCGAATACACCAGCCACGGCCACTGCGGCATTCTGTGCGGCTGTGATGTCGATAACGACCAGACGCTCGTGCGG
>CALWEB010000049.1 GCA_944376955.1 uncultured Agathobaculum sp.
GGCATTCCTCTGCTTATTTGTAGGGAAAATAGGGCAAGAATGTCTAAGACGAAAGGATGACAGAAAGATGGATCTGGTCAAAGTACTGTCCGAGCAGCAGCTCAAGAGCGACCTGCCGGAACTCAAGATCGGTGATACCGTAAAGGTACACGCGAAGATCAAGGAAGGCAACCGCGAGCGTATTCAGATTTTCGAGGGCATTATCATTGCCAAGAAGCACGCCGGCGTAAACCAGACGGTTACCGTGCGCCGCATTTCTTACGGCGTAGGCGTGGAAAAGACGTTCCCGGTACACTCCCCGAACGTTGCGAAGTTCGAGGTTGTGCGCAGCGGTAAGGTTCGCCGCGCCAAGCTGTACTACCTGCGCGGCCGCGTAGGCAAGGCAGCCAAGATTGCCGAGAAGGTTTGATTTTTACAACCGAACAACAAAAACGGGGAGCGTTGGCTCCCCGTTTTTGCATATACGGTGTATTAGGTCTTGCGCGGATAGCAATATGCGGCTATAATAAAATCGTATGTTTATCTTTTTGGAGGAATGATCATGCAGCAAACGCAGACCGAAGAGAAAAAGAAAGCCGAGGGGCGTTTCTCCAGTGAATTGTTCGGCTGGGGGGAATCCCTGATGGCTGTGCTGATATTCTTTGTCGTGGTGTTCACGTTTTTTGTCCGGCTGATCGGCGTGGACGGCACGTCGATGTATCCGACCTTGCAGGATCACAGCATCATGCTGGTCAGCAATCTGGGGTATACGCCGGAAAAGGGCGATATCGTCATCCTGCGCAAGGAAGGCTTTTACAGCGACCAGCCGATTGTCAAGCGTGTGATTGCGACCGGCGGCGACACGGTGGACATCGACCCGGTGACGGGGGATGTGATCGTCAACGGCGAGGTGCTGGATGAGCCGTACATTTTGGAAAAGATCAATACGCTCGAGCGCATGGGCGATCTGACCTATCCGCAGACCGTGCCGGAAGGGTGCCTCTATGTGCTGGGTGATAACCGCAACGGTTCGACCGACAGCCGCTGGTCCAGTTTGGGCATGGTGGATGAGCGTTATGTCCTGGGACATGTCCTCAGCGTGGTTTTTCCGTTCAGTGATTTTGGATCGGTAGCGTGATAAGATGAATATTCAATGGTATCCCGGCCATATGACCAAAACCCGCCGGCAGATGGCGGAATATATCAAACAGGTGGACGCAGTGTGTGAGGTTGTGGACGCACGTATCCCGCAGGTGTCACGGAACCCGGATATGGACGACATCGCTGCGGGTAAGCCGCGCCTGATGATCCTCAACCGGATTGACCTAGCCGACCCGGAGAAGACCGCAGTGTGGGCAAAGCACTTCCGTTCCCAAGGAATGGCGGTCATCGAGACCGACAGCTGCAAGGGGCAGGGCACGCAGGCGTTTGCAAACGCGGTACGCACGCTTTTGGCGGACAAGATTGCCCAGTGGAACGAGAAGGGACTCGTCGGCAAGGCGGTGCGCGTGATGGTTGTGGGCATTCCCAATGTGGGGAAATCAACGTTTATTAACCGAATCCTCGGCCGCAAGTCCGCCAAGGCGGCGGATAAGCCGGGCGTGACGCGTGGCAGCCAGTGGTTCCGCGTGGAGGGCGGCATCGACCTGCTCGACACGCCGGGCATCCTCTGGCCCAAGTTCGATGACGAGCGTGTGGGTATTCTGCTGGCGTGTACGGGTGCGATCCGCGACGATATTCTGGATGTAGAGACGCTTGGCTGCAAGCTGATGGAGCTGCTCGCCGTGCAGGCGCCACAGGCTATCGCGGAGCGGTACGGCGTCACGCCGCCGGAGGAGAGCGACTTCCCAGGCTATGAGATGCTGGAACAGGCCGGGCGGCGGCGCGGCTTTCTGCTGCGCGGCGGGGAGATCGATACGGAGCGCATGGCGCGCATTTTACTCGACGAGTTCCGCGGCGGTGTGCTGGGGCGTATTACGTTGGAGACGCCGGAGGATTACACACCATGACATGGGAATTTGAAGAGAAGGCTTGGAAAGCCGGCTATACCGCGGTGTGCGGTGTGGATGAAGCCGGGCGCGGCCCGATTGCGGGGCCGGTATGTGCCGCGGCGGTGATTCTGCCCGCGGGCATTGTGATCGAAGGGTTAAACGACTCCAAAAAACTCAGTGAAAAAAAGCGTGAGGCGTTGTTTGACCAGATCACCGAAAATGCAATCGCGTGGTCGGTATCACTGGTAGATGAAAAGGTGATTGACGAAATCAACATCCTGCAGGCGACCTACCGTGCCATGCGGCAGGCGGTCGAGGGGTTGCCGCATCCGGCGGACTTCGCCTATGTGGACGGCAACCGCTCGGAGGGGTTGTGTCTGCCGTATGAATGCGTGGTGTCGGGCGACGCGCGCATCCCGAGCGTTGCGGCGGCATCCATCGTCGCCAAGGTGACACGTGACCGGCTGATGCGTAATTTTGCCGAACGCTACCCGGTTTACGGTTTTGAAAAACATAAAGGGTATGAAACACGCGCCCATGATGCGGCGCTGCTCGAACATGGGCCGTGTCCGATCCATCGGCGCACCTTTTTGAAGAAGTTTTACCAAAAGCATCCCGAGGCGCCGCGATGAAGGGTGCGTGGGGCGAGTCTGTGGCGCGCGATTACCTTGCGCATAAGGGGTACCGCACCATAGAAACCAATTTCCGCACCCGTTTCGGGGAAATCGACATCATAGCCGAGCGCGGGGAATATATTGTTTTCGTGGAGGTTAAGACGCGCAAGAGCGATCGCTTTGCAGCGGCGTGCGCGTCGGTTACACCGGCCAAGCAGCAGCGCATTGTGGCGACGGCGTCGCTGTGGCTGCAGCAGCATCCGACCGCCTTGCAGCCGCGTTTCGACGTGGTGGAAGTATATGGCGAGCAGGGAACGGCCAAAGTTCCGCGCATCAATCATTTGGAAAACGCGTTTGGAGGGTGAGAATGAAGCTGTTTGATCTGCACTGTGACACCCTGTATGAATGTTGTGAGACCGGCAAACGGCTGCGGGAAAATGATATGCATGTGAATTTTGCGGCGGCGCAGTGTTATACACATTATGCACAGTTTTTTGCACTGTTTTGCGGGGCGCGTGGGCCGGAAGAGGCACAGGTGTATGGGCGGGATTGCCTGCTGGATACGCCAGCGGACGATCGCCTCAATCGGATGCTGCAAACGGCAAAACGGGAGTTTGCTGATAACGCGGACTGGCTGATGTTTTGCCGCTCGGCAGCCGATCTAAAACAGGCGGGGGACGCGGGAAAAGTGGCGGCGTTTTTATCCATCGAAGGGGCGGAACTGCTGCCAGACCGGCCGGATGCGCTGGACGTTGCCTATGCGGCGGGCGTGCGGCTTGTCACGCTTACTTGGAATTACCGCAGCCGCTTTGGCTGTTCGTCCGCAATCCGTCAGGACGAGGGGCTGACCGACGCGGGCAAGCAGCTGGTGCGCGATTGTGCGGACAAGGGCGTGATCGTAGACGTATCCCATCTGTCCGACCGCGGGTTCTGGGACGTATGCGAGACCATCGACGGGCCGTTTGTTGCGTCCCATAGCGACAGCCGTGCCGTGTGCCGCCATCGGCGCAACCTGACCGACGCACAGTTTGCTGAAATTGCGCGAAGGGGCGGGCTGGTCGGCGTTAACCTGTATACACCTTTTCTGGTGTGGCAGGGCGATGCGGCGCTGGATGATGCAATCGGCCATATCGAGCATTTCCTTGGTCTGGGCGGTGAAAAAGCCATTGCGCTCGGCTGCGATTTTGACGGCTGCGACCGACTGCCCGCGGGCATTGGTGGTTTGGGCGACCTTGGTCGGCTGGCTGAACGGATGCGCGCACTCGGATACCGTCAGGATGTGATTGACGGCCTGTTTTATGAAAATGCCTATGCGTTTATACAAAAAATGCTGTAAGATATATCAAACAAAAACGGCGGAGGTTTCAATATGGAATATGTAAGCACAAGGGACAGATCCCGCAAGGTTACGGCGGCCTATGCGATTGCAAACGGCATCGCGCCGGACGGCGGCCTGTACTGCCCGACGGCTTTTCCTGCGTTAACAGCGGAGGATTGGCACGCGCTGGCCAACCTGGATTACAAGGGCCGCTCGGCGCTCATCCTTGGCAAGTTCCTGACCGATTTTTCGGCGGAGGAGCTGGCGAGCTATGCAGCCAAGGCGTATGCGGATGCAAAATTCGGCGGCAAGGATACGGCGCCGGTGGTTCCGCTCGGTGAAGGCAAGCATATGCTCGAGCTGTGGCACGGACCGACCTGCGCATTCAAAGACATGGCGCTGCAAATGCTCCCGCATTTGCTGACCGCATCGCTGCGCAAGACCGGCGAGACGCGCACGGCCTGCATTTTGGTTGCGACCTCGGGTGATACCGGCAAGGCGGCGCTCGACGGCTTCCACGACGTGGAAGGCACCAAGATCATGGTGTATTACCCAGTGGACGGCGTGTCGCCCATGCAGAAGCTGCAAATGGTCACGCAGGAGGGCGCGAACGTGGAAGTTGTCGCGATCCGTGGCAACTTTGACGATGCGCAGAGCGCGGTCAAGCGTATTTTTACCGATGAGGAGACCCGCGCCAAGCTCGACCGTGACGGCATGATGCTGTCCTCGGCCAATTCGATCAACTGGGGCCGTCTGGCACCGCAGATCGCTTATTACGTTTCCGCTTACTGTGATATGGTGAAATCCGGCGCGGTCAAGATGGGCGAGAAGATCAACATCTGTGTGCCGACCGGCAACTTCGGCAATATCCTTGCGGCGTATATCGCAAAGCGCATGGGCCTGCCGGTGGGCAAGTTCATCTGTGCGTCCAACCGCAACAATGTGCTGACCGACTTTTTCAAGAAGGACGGCGTATATGACAAAAACCGCGATTTCTACACCACCACTTCGCCCTCGATGGACATTCTGATTTCGTCCAACCTGGAGCGCCTGCTGTTCTTCGCGTCCGACTTTGACGACAAGCTGGTGGGCGATCTGATGCAGCGTCTGGCGGCGGACGGTACCTATCAGGCACCGGAAGCGGTATTCGCCAAGATTGCTGCGGATTTTGACGCGGGCTGCTGCGATTATGCGGCGGCTGCCGAGACCATCCGTGCGCTGTGGGAGAAGGAACACTACCTGTGCGATACGCACACGGCAGTTGCGGTGCGCGTCTATGAAGACTACCGCGCGCGCACGGGCGACCAGACGCCGACCGTCATTGCGTCCACGGCATCGCCGTTTAAGTTCTGCCGTGCGGTGATCGAAGCGCTCGGCGGCACGCTCGAGAAGGACGACGTGACCCAGCTGGATGTGCTGACCGACCTGACCGGCGTTCCGGCACCTGCGCCGCTGGCTGCGCTGGCGGATAAGCAGCCGCGCTTTGACCGCGTGGTGGACAAGTCGGAGATCCTGTCCACGGTCGATCTGCTGAAGGGCCTGTAAGGATGGCACTGTTTACGCTGGCCGACCTGCATTTGGCGACGGGCGTGCAAAAGCCGATGGATATTTTCGGCGGACGGTGGCAGGGCTACACCGAAAAAATCATGAAAAACTGGAATGCACTGGTCGCGCCGGAGGATACGGTTGTGCTGGGCGGGGATATCTCGTGGGGCATCAGCCTTGCCGAAGCGCAGGGCGATTTCGCCCTGATCGAGTCGCTGCCGGGCAGGAAGATCATCCTCAAAGGCAACCATGACTTGTGGTGGGAGACAGCGGCAAAAATGCACCGGTTTTTCGAGGAAAACGGCTTTCATTCGATGGATTTCCTGCATAATAATTGCTTTTTCTATGGGAAAACCGCATTGTGCGGCACGCGCGGCTGGCCGTTTGAAGAGGATTTTTCCGACCCGCATAATGAGAAGATCTTCCGTCGCGAATTGTTGCGGCTGGAAGCGTCCCTTAAGCTGGGCGCGGCGCAGCAGCCGGAGGAAATTATCTGTTTCCTGCATTATCCGCCCCTGTACGCCAATTTCCGCTGCGGGCCGATGATTGAACTGATGCAGCGGTACGGTGTGACGCGCTGCATCTACGGGCATCTGCACTCGGAGAGCCTGCGCTTCGCGGTGGAAGGCGTGCGTGATGGCATTGAGTGGCGGCTCGCTTCGGGCGACCACGTGGATTTTACCCCGGTTTTTTTGAAAAAGTAGAAAAAACTATGGAAATCCCTCAAATTATCTGGTAAAATATTTTAGATACAATAGAAGTATTGAAGTAAGGAGTTTGGCAACATGGAACTGAAAAACACGGAAAAGCAGGAGCACAGCGTCGTTGCGCTGACCATTGAGATCACCAAGGCGGAGTTTGAGGCTGCCAAGGACAAGGCGTTCAAGAAGAGCGGTAAGAAAATCACCGTTCCGGGCTTCCGCAAGGGCCATGCGCCCCGCAAGATGATCGAAAAGCTGTACGGCGACGGCGTGTTCTTTGAAGAGGCTTTTAATATCATATATCCGGAAGCCATGGAAATGGCTGTGGAGAAGTCCGGCATCAAGCCGGTTGGCCGCGCGGATGTCGATCTGGGCGACCCGGCGGAAGAGGGCGGCCTGACCATCATCGCCAAGGTGCCGGTTGAGCCGGAAGTGGAACTGGGCGAGTACAAGGGCATCGAGGTCGAGAAGGAGACCGTGAAGGTGCTTGCCGCAGACGTCAAGGCGGAGCTGAACCGTCTGGCGCAGCGCAATGCACGCACCGAGACTGTGGATCGCAAGGCCAAGAAGAACGATACCGTAGATATCGACTTTGAGGGCTTTGTGGACGGCGTTGCTTTTGAAGGCGGCAAGGCGGAGCATCATGCGCTGACGCTGGGCTCCGGTTCGTTCATCCCGGGCTTTGAGGATCAGCTGATCGGCTGCAAGGCAGGCGACGAGAAGGATGTCGTTGTGACGTTCCCGGAGGATTACCATGCCAAGGAGCTGGCCGGCAAGGAAGCCGTGTTCAAGTGCAAGGTTCACAAGGTAGAGGAGACCATCCTGCCGGATATCGATGACGAGTTCGCAAAGGACGTGTCCGAGACTTGCGAAACGCTCGATGACCTGAAAAAGGAGATTTCCGACCGCCTGAAGAAGGAGCGTCAGGAAGAGGCGGACCACGCGTTTGAGGAAAAGGCGCTGGACGTTGTCATCGCAAACATGAAGGCGGATATCCCGCAGGCCATGATCGAAAGCCAGATTGACTCGATCGTACAGGATTTCCGTTACCGCGTGCAGATGCAGGGCATGACGCTTGAGCAGTACCTGACCATGACCGGTACGGAGATGGGCGCATTCCGCGCGATGTTCCAGGCGCAGGCAGAGCGTCAGGTCAAGGTCCGTCTGGCGCTGGAGAAGATTGCCGAGTTGGAGTCCATCGCAGTTTCCGACAAGGAACTGGATGACGAATATGCTAAGATGGCAGAGCAGTACAACATGGATGTAGAGAAGGTCAAGTCCATTGTGCCGGTGGCTTCCCTGAGCGATGACCTCAAGATTTCCAACGCGCTGGAGTTTGTCAAGAAGAATGCCAAGGCAAAGAAAGCGACCGCGAAGAAAAAGGCGGAGAGCGAATCCACCGAGGAGACCGCGGAGTAATCCACTTTCTGTTTGCGGATGCAGTCCAATAGGAACCAACCGCAGGATGTGGCGGGTTCCATAAAAAGCGCGAGCTTTGCCCGCGCTTTTTATGCAAAGACCGAGGGCGGCAAAGTAGGTTTTTTGCCGGTTTCGGGCGGATCAGCCTTTCCGGTGCAACCGGTAAGGGTGTCGCGCGATGGAAACCGTGGTTTTCATCGCATTCTCGAAAGGAGTTTTCCAAGTGAGTTTAGTCCCAATGGTCATTGAACAGACCGGACGCGGGGAGCGTTCGTTCGATATCTATTCCCGTCTGCTCAACGACCGCATCGTGATGCTGTGCGAGGAAGTGAACGATACGACCGCTTCGCTCGTGGTGGCACAGCTTCTGTATCTGGAGGCGCAGGACCCGGACAAGGATATTTCACTGTATATCAACAGCCCGGGCGGTTCGGTGACGGCCGGCATGGCAATTTATGATACGATGAATTATATCAAGTGCGATGTTTCGACCATCTGCATCGGTATGGCGGCTTCCATGGGCGCGTTCCTGCTGTCCTCCGGTGCAAAGGGCAAGCGTTTTGCCCTGCCCAATGCGGAGATTATGATCCATCAGCCGTCGGCGGGGACGCAGGGCCAGATTACCGATATGGCGATCCATCTCAAGCGCCTTGAGATCATCAAGAAGCGTATGAACAAGATCCTGTCGGAAAACACCGGTAAGCCGATTGAGGTAGTAACAGCCGATTGCGAGCGCGACAATTTTATGTCCGCCGAGGAAGCGGTCGAATACGGCCTGATCGACAAGGTGTTCGATAAGCATTGATGATTTGTAGGGTAGAGGTGCCAAATGCCGAATTTTGATGATGATAAGACGCTGAAATGTTCCTTTTGCGGGAAACCGCAGGGACGTGTGCGCAAACTGATTGCAGGCCCGGGTGTGTATATCTGCGATGAGTGCATCGGCGTATGCACCAGCATCCTGGAGGATGAGTTGGATTTTGCCCCGGAGGATCGGCCGGTGCTCCAGCCGGAAAAGCTGCCGACGCCGCAGGAGCTCAAAGCAGTGCTGGATGAGTATGTGATCGGGCAGGAGCGCGCTAAGATTGCGCTTTCTGTTGCGGTATACAACCATTACAAGCGCATTTACCATCCGAAAACCGATGTGGAACTGCAAAAATCCAATATCCTGATGCTTGGCCCATCTGGTTCGGGCAAGACGCTGCTGGCGCAGACGCTGGCGAAAACCTTGCAGGTGCCTTTTGCGATTGCGGACGCCACCACTTTGACCGAAGCGGGCTATGTCGGTGAGGACGTGGAGAATATCCTGCTGCGCCTGATTCAGGCCGCGGATTTTGATGTGGAGCTGGCGGAACACGGCATCATCTATGTCGATGAGATCGACAAGATCGCCCGCAAGAGCGAAAACCCCTCCATCACGCGCGACGTGTCGGGTGAAGGTGTCCAGCAGGCCCTGCTCAAGATGTTGGAGGGTACCACGGCCAATGTCCCGCCGCAGGGCGGGCGCAAGCATCCGCATCAGGAATTTATCCAGATCGACACCACAAATATTCTGTTTATCTGCGGCGGCGCGTTTGACGGGATTGAAGGTATCATCCAGAAGCGCGTCGGCAAGCAGGGGATGGGCTTTGGCTCGGATGTCAAAAGCCAGCAGGAGGATCAGACGGACCAGCTGCTGGCGCAGATCGAGCCGCATGACCTGATGAAGTATGGCTTGATTCCCGAACTCATCGGCCGTCTGCCGGCTGTAGTTTCGCTTGATACGCTGGACGAAAAGGCGCTGGTGCGCATTTTGCAGGAGCCGAAAAATGCGCTGGTCAAGCAGTATCAGACGCTGTTGGCAATGGACGGTGTTACACTGGAGTTTGCGCCGGATGCGCTGGAAGAGGTTGCCAAGACGGCACTGGCCCGTAAGACGGGCGCGCGCGGACTGCGCGGTGTGCTGGAAGGCGTGATGACCGATGTGATGTTCCGCATCCCGTCCGATCCGACGGTCAGCCGTGTGGTGATCACGCGGGAAACCGTAACGGGGGAGGGGACACCGCTGATTGAGCAAGGCGGACGTGCTGCGCTCCCTGCGGGACCGGTGACGGAGAAAAACGGACAAAAGCGGTCAAAACCGACCAAAAGTGCGTAAATTTGTAAAAAACGTGGGGGAACCGTTGGTTTCGCCACGTTTTTTGTCATATATCACGCGCTGGCGCTTTACAAATTGCAAAAAATATACTATACTGACCCTATCCAATTATTTTCCCACGTGTGAGGAGAGAACATATGATCGAAACAACTGGGGCGGAGCTGAAGCGTTTGCCGGTGCTGCCGCTGCGCGGCTTGACTGCTTTCCCCCATATGATAATCCATTTTGACGTGGGTCGCATGATGTCGATCCGCGCGCTGGAAGCGTCGATGAAAAGCGGCCAGATGATTTTTCTGACGGCCCAGCGTGAACTCAAAACTGATTTGCCCGCGCCGGGCGACCTGTACCAGATCGGTACGGTTTGTGTGGTGCGGCAGATTTTGCGGTTGCCGGGTGATAATATCCGTGTGTTGGTGGAAGGCCGCACCCGGGCATTGGCGCACCAGTTTACTGCGCCTGAGACAGATGACGGCTGCATTTTCGCAGATATTGAAGAACTCAGCGACTATGTCATCGGTGTGACCGAGCGGCGTGCGCAGGCTTTGGTGCGCACGGCGCAGGAGCGTTTTGCGGAGTACGCCGAGAACGCCAGCCGGATTTCGCAGGATGTGGAAATGACGGTGGCCGAGGGCGGCGAGCCGGGTTGGCTGGCAGATTATATCGCGCAGAACCTGTCGGTGGAAGTGGAAGCCAAGCAGGAGATTCTGGAAGAACTCAACGTCACACGGCGGCTTGCGATGGTGATCCGCCTGCTGGGCGAGGAAACCGAGATCCTCAAGATTGAGAACGAGATTCAGGATGAACTGAAGAGCCAGATTGACAAAAACCAGCGGGAATATTATCTGCGTGAGCAAATCAAAGTGATTCAGAGCGAATTGGGTGAGCAGGATACCGCCGCAGAGGCGGAAACCTACCGCAAGCGTGTGCTGGATCTGCATTTGCCGCAGGAATGTGAGGACAAGCTGATCCGTGAGGTGGACCGCTTTGCCAAACTGGGCGGTTCGAGTGCAGAACAAGGCGTGGTACGCACCTATCTGGATACCGTGCTGGATCTGCCGTGGAATAAAAAGAGCGAGGAGCAGATGGATCTGGTCAAGGCGCAGGAAATCCTGGACCGCGACCACTATGGCCTGAAGAAAGTCAAGGAGCGTATTATGGAGTTCTTGGCGGTCAAGGTGCTGGCGCCCGACCTGCGTGGGCAGGTGCTGTGTTTGGTTGGCCCGCCGGGCGTGGGCAAAACCTCGATTGCAAAATCCATTGCCGAGGCGATGGGTCGCAATTACGCGCGCATGAGCTTGGGCGGCGTGCGGGATGAAGCGGATATTCGCGGCCACCGGAAGACATATATTGGCGCGATGCCCGGACGCATCATGGATGCGCTGCGGCGCGCAGGGACATCCAACCCGCTGCTGTTGCTCGATGAAATTGATAAAATGGGCAACGATTTCCGCGGCGACCCGGCGGCAGCGATGTTGGAGGTGTTGGACACCGAGCAAAATGTCGCATTCCGCGACCATTATATCGAACTGCCGTTTGACCTGTCGGATGTGCTGTTTTTGACCACAGCAAACGATTTGTCCACCGTGCCGCGTCCGCTGCTGGACCGCATGGAGGTAATCGAACTGTCGTCTTACACCGAAGAGGAAAAGCGGCAGATCGCGCTGCACCATCTGCTGCCCAAGCAGATGGACAAACACGGCCTGAAAAAAGGCCAGCTGACGATTTCGGAAAAGGTGCTGGGGCTGGTGATCTCGCGGTATACGCGTGAGGCTGGCGTGCGCCGCTTGGAGCAGCTGCTGGCAAAGATCTGCCGCAAGGCTGCAAAGCACATCGCGGATGGCGGCCGCCGGCTGACGGTGTCCGAGAAGAATTTGGAAGA
>CALWEB010000050.1 GCA_944376955.1 uncultured Agathobaculum sp.
ATTTGCAGCGTCTGGCGCACGAGCGGCAGCGCATGAACACCTTCCAGAGCGTGCCGACGGGGGAATTTTCCTTCCGGCTGCCCATGTCGGACTGCGACCTCACCGACCGCAGCTTCCCGCGCACCCCGTTCGTGCCCGCAAACAAGGCGCTGCGCGACGAGCGCTGCGAGGAGATCCTGACCCTGCAAGCCACCGGTCTTGCCACCCGTCTGCGCCACACGCACGCAAAAACCGCAGTGATCGGTCTGTCCGGCGGGCTGGATTCTACGCTTGCGCTGATCGTCGCCGTACACGCCTTTGACCTGCTGGGGCTTGACCGCAAGGGCATCCTCGCGGTGACGATGCCCTGCTTCGGTACGACCGCGCGCACACGCGGCAACGCAGAAAAGCTCGCGGACGCTTACGGCGTGACCCTCCAGACTGTGGACATCAAGGCAGCGGTCGATCAGCATTTTGCCGACATCGGCCAGAGCAAGGACGACCTGTCCGTGACATTTGAAAACGGACAGGCGCGCATGCGCACGCTGGTACTGATGAACCTCGCCAACAAACACGGCGGCATGGTGGTCGGCACAGGCGACCTGTCCGAGCTTGCGCTCGGCTGGGCGACCTACAACGGCGACCACATGTCGATGTACGGCGTCAACGCCTCTATCCCCAAGACACTGGTGCGCTATCTGGTGGCGTACGAGGCTGATCGCACGCTGGGCGAGCTGAGCGACGTGCTGTGCGATGTGCTGGACACGCCGGTCTCGCCCGAGCTGCTGCCGCCCAAGGACGGCGAAATCAGCCAGAAAACCGAGGATCTGGTCGGACCATACGAGCTACACGACTTTTTCCTCTATTATATGCTGCGTTTCGGCTACCCGCCGCGCAAGATCTACCGCATCGCACGCAAGACCTTTGCGGGCGTTTATGACGACGCCACCATCAAGAAGTGGCTGACCACCTTCCTGCGCCGCTTCTTCTCGCAGCAGTTCAAGCGCTCCTGCCTGCCGGACGGCCCCAAAGTCGGCACGATTACGCTGTCGCCCCGCGGCGACTGGCGGATGCCGTCGGACGCGTGTGCCACACTCTGGCTGCACCAAGCAGAAAACCTGTAAGAAAGGGAATAACCTGTTTTGAAAACCCTGATCCGCAGGCTCGCGGCTGTACTCACCGCCGCCCTGCTTTGCTTCAACCTGTATTACGAGCTGGCGCCCGGCTATATCGTCGGGCCGGAGCAAAAATTTGCCTTCGCCGCAGCGTTTGTTGTGCTGCTGGGCATTGCGATGTTTTTCGGCGTGCCGCACGGCGCGCGCGCCAAACGGCGGCACGACTATATGCTGCTGCTGTTCTGGTATTACCTTTGGGTGTTGGCAAACGTCCTGTTTTTCGACAACGCCTTTGGCCGCGGCATCTCGATGCACGCACGGCTGGACGCAGTCAACCTTGAACCGCTGCGCACGATCAAAAACTACCTGATTGCCTACGATTACGGCAACATCTCGCTTCGGCTGGTGATCCTCAACCTGCTGGGCAATCTGGTTGCCTTTGCGCCGATGGGCGTGTTCCTGCCCGCGCTGTTCCGCTGGCAGCGCAGCATCTTTTTCTTCGCGGCAAGCCTTACGCTCGGCATCACGGCGGTCGAGGTTTTGCAGGTGTACACCGGCGCCGGCTCGTGCGACGTGGACGACCTGATTTTGAACCTTGCCGGTGCGCTGATTGTGTTTATTTTCTGCCGTATTACCCCGATCTGGCGGCATATCTGCCGCGTCAATCCCCGGAATAAGGAGTGACCCCCTATGTTTGACACCGTACTCATTGCCGGTCTCGGCCTGATGGGCGGCTCGATGGCCAAGGCCATCAAGGCGCGCACGCTCAGCCGTGTCCTCGGCTGGAACCGCACCCGCCGCACTGCCGAACAGGCGCTTGCCGACGGCTCGATCGACGCAATCGCCACCGAAGCGCTCTTCAAGGAAGCCGATCTGGTTATCATCGGCCTGTACCCGCAGGCCACGGTGGACTGGCTGCTCGAAAACATGCCCAAGCTGAAAAAAGGCTGTGTCGTGGTGGATATGGTCGGCGTTAAGCAGTTCATGGTTGACCATCTGGAACAGGCCGCGCTGGACGCAGGCGTGCATTTTGTCGGCGGGCATCCGATGGCGGGCCGCGAGTTTTCCGGTCTGGACTTTGCGCTGCCGACACTGTTTGACGGCGCAAGCATGATCTTCGTGCCGACCAAAAGCAGCACCGAGCGCGTGCTGGAGCAGTTGGAAGCATATTTCATGTCGCTCGGCTTCGGGCAGACCGTGCGTTGCACCGCTGCGCAGCACGACAAGATGATTGCGTTTACCTCACAGCTGGCGCACGTTGTCTCCTAGGCGTACATCAAAAGTCCGGAAGCGGACAAACATAATGGATACTCGGCAGGCAGCTACAAGGATCTGACCCGCGTGGCAAAACTCAACGAAACCATGTGGAGCGAGCTGTTTTTGTGCAACGCTGAGCCGCTCGCCACCGAGATCGACGAGATCATCCGGCATCTCGATGAATACCGCCGCGCCATCCGCGCGGGCGACCGCGAAAACCTGACCGCACTGCTGCGCGACGGCCGCGAACGCAAGGAAAAACTGGGATAACCACAAAAACCGCCCCGCAGCGCTTTCCAGCGCCGCGAGGCGGTAATTTTTTGCCTTATGCAGAGTGTCCGATGTGCTGCGCAAACGAAGTGAACCGCAGCGCCTTTTGCAAGGCGGGCAGCAGCGCCATGGCCACCACCACTGCAATCACCGTGTTCGGGGGCGAAGTCAGCAGCTTGGGGATGTTGGCGATAAACGCCGGCACAAACGCGCTGCCGCCAATCATGAGTTCCACAATGCCCTTGAGCATGTAGAACACCGAGGAAACCACCGCCGCCACAATGCAGGCGATCAGGTTGCGCGAGAATTTCTTTGCCGCGGCCTGCCCTGCATACGCGATCCAGCCGCACAGCCAAGCCATCAGGAAAAAGCGCAGGAACGTGATCCATGCCTCGGGCGCGTATTCCGGTGTCATCAGGTCGAACAGCATCGAGCCAAATCCTGCCGCCAGCCCCCCGCGCATCGGCCCGAGCAACAGCCCGCACAGCAGGACAAACGCGTTAGCGAGTTTGATCATGGTGGTTCCTGTCGGCGTGGGGATGCGGATGGACAAATACATCGTTACCACAAAGACCACTGCCGCCATCAGGCCAACCGCTACCATATCATATAAGCTAATTTTGCTTTTTTTCTGTTCCATATCCGTTGTCCCCTCTCTTGTTGTGATAACAGGATATCGCTTTTTTGACCTGTTTAAAATAGTCAATTTCCGATTATTTTATAATGCCAGATGTATACCTGCCGGAAACCTGCGCAAAATAGCAGAAAAACCCGGAAGGAGCATGATGATGAAGCTGGATAAGCAGAGCTATCAACGCCTGCTGGAGCAGAAAAGCCCGCCTTCCCCGCTGCCGCTTGACTGCCTGAAGGCATTTCTGTTTGGCGGCGCAATCTGTACGGTGGGCGAAGCGGTCAGCAATTTCTGGCAGTGGCGCGGGCTGGAGACCACAGACGCGGCCGCCGCAACCTCAATCACGATGGTATTTCTCGGCGCGCTGCTGACCTGCCTGCACCTGTACGAAAAACTAGCCAAGCACGCGGGCGCAGGCACGATTGTACCGATCACCGGCTTTGCCAACTCGATCGTCTCGCCTGCAATGGAGTTCAAAAGCGAAGGTCTGGTACTCGGCGTGGGTGCGAAACTGTTTGTCATTGCAGGGCCCGTGCTGGCATACGGCATTTCTGCCAGCGTGATCTATGGGCTGGTACTCATGCTGCTGGGAGGGGGCGGCGGCGCATGATCGAACACATCGGACAGCGCACGCTGTATCTGACAGGCCGCCCCTATCTGCTTTCGCACGCATCTGCGGTCGGCAAAAAGGAAGGCGAAGGGCCGCTGGGGGCGTATTTTGACTTCGTCACGGAAGATGACCGCATGAAACAGAAGTCATGGGAGCTGGCGGAAAGTGCATTGCAAAAAACCGCCATCCACCTTGCCATCCAGAAAGCCGGGCTGCATAAGGGCGATCTGGATGTGATCCTCGCGGGCGACCTGCTCAACCAATGCACCGGCTCGTTCCTCGCCTCGGTCGATTCGGATACGCCCTACCTCGGCCAATACGGCGCATGTTCGACGATGGCGCAGGGACTGGCGCTGGGTGGCTGTCTGGTCGAGGGCGGGGCGGCGCGCCGCCTGCTGGCGGCAGCCTCCTCGCATTTCTGCTCAGCCGAGCGGCAGTACCGCTTCCCGCTCGCCTACGGCGGCCAGCGCACCCCAACCGCGCAGTGGACGGCAACCGCCGCAGGCGCGGCTGTACTCGGCGCACATGGCACCGGCCGCATCCGGCTGACCCATGTGCTGTTCGGAAAAATGGTCGAACTGGGTGTCAAGGACGCAAACAATATGGGGGCAGCGATGGCCCCCGCTGCCTATGATACCATTTCCGCGCTGCTCTCCGACCTCGGCGCGCAGCCGACCGACTTTGACTGCATCGTCACCGGCGACCTCGGCCACGTCGGTGCGGATCTGCTGCTCACGCTCCTGCGCACGGACGGCATCGACCTGTCGCCAGTCTATTCGGACTGCGGCAGCCTGCTGTTCGGGGACGAACAGGACGCACACGCAGGCGGCTCCGGCTGCGGCTGCTCGGCGGCGGTGCTGTGTGGGCCGCTGCTGCGCGACATGCAGGCCGGCAAGATCCGGCGGCTGGTGTTCGCGGGTACGGGCGCGATGATGAGCCCAACTTCGGTGCAGCAGGGACAGCCGATCGCGGGCATCTGCCACGCGGTCGTGATCGAAAGGAGCGACGCATGAACTGGATGGAGTATTTCAACGCCTTCTGGGTGGGCGGCGCGATCTGCGCGATCTGTCAGATCTTCATCGACAAGACCAAGCTGACCCCGGCGCGTATTCTGGTGTCGCTGGTGGTGCTGGGCGTTGCACTGCAAGCCTTCGGGCTGTACCAGCCGGTCGTGGACTATGCGGGCGCAGGCGCAACTGTACCTCTTTTGGGCTTCGGCTACTCGCTGGCCAAGGGCGTGGCCAAGGCGGTCGCGGAGAGCGGCCTGCTGGGTGCGTTCACCGGCGGCGTGACCGGTGCGGCGGGCGGCATCGCGGCGGCGATCGTGTTCGGCTGCCTGTTTGCGCTGATCGCGCGGCCCAAATCCCGTTCCTGACCGCCCTTGCGGACACGGGCAAACCCCGGTATAATGGAGTGGAACTCAACGGAAACGAGGTTTGCCCATGCGCTATTATTTCGCCCCGATGGAGGGCGTGACCGGTGCGGTCTACCGCCGCACACACCACGACTATTTCCCGGGGATTGACAAATATTTTATGCCCTTTGTCACCCCGACAACGGCCGAACGCTTCACCCCACGCCAAAAGCGTGACATTGCGCCCGAAGTAAACGCAGGTGTGCCCGCCATACCGCAGCTGTTGACCAAATCCGCCGCCGATTTCATCTGGGCGGCCAATGCACTGGCCGACATGGGGTATACCGAGGTCAACCTCAACCTGGGCTGTCCGTCCGGTACGGTGACGGCCAAAGGCAAGGGCGCAGGCTTTTTGGGCGACCCGGACGCGCTTGACCGCTTTCTAGACGAGGTGTTTTCTGCCTCCCATGCGCATATTTCCATCAAAACCCGGCTTGGGATGCACGATCCGGCCGAGTTTGACCGCCTGCTCGCCATTTATAACCGCTATCCGGTCGCGGAACTGACCATCCACCCGCGTGTGCGGCAGGATTTCTACAAGGGCACGGTGCGCGAAGCGGACTTTGCCGCCGCGCTGCCCCGCTGCCGGATGCCGGTGTGCTATAATGGCGATGTGGTCACAGAAAAGGACGCGCAGGCTGTTGCCGCGCGCTATCCTGCGCTGCCCGCCGTGATGATCGGACGCGGGCTGATCGGTGACCCTTCCCTCGTCACGCGGCTGCAAGGCGGCCCGCGCGCGGACCGCGAAACGCTGCGCGCCTTCCACGATACGCTTTACGCGCGCTACTGTGACGCCTTTGGCGACGCACGCATTGCCATGCTGCGCATGAAGGAAATCTGGTTCTATCACCTGAACCTGTTTGAAAACAGCGAAAAGTACGGCAAATGCCTCAAGAAAGCCGCCACCCCCCGCGCCTACGAGGATGCGGCAGCGGCCATCTTCCGCGACCTTGCGGTGCGGCAGGACATTGTCCCCGGCTGGTTCCGCCCGGCGTAAAAGCACGAAAAACGGCTCCCTTCCTGCAAAGAAGGGAGCCGTTTTTTGTTAATATCCTTTTTCGACCGCTGCGGTCAGTACCTTAGAAGAAACGGTACCCGCGACCGACGAGCCGCCGCCGCCGTTCTCTACCAGTACGATAAAGGCGTAGGGCGTGGCTTCGTCCCGCAAAAAGCCGGTAAACCACGCATTCGGCGTCTGATCCGCGCCGACCTCGGCCGTGCCGGACTTGGCGCAGATGTCCATACCGGGGAAGCGTTCCTGTCCATAGGTTTCGATGACGTTGTTGTGCATCATGTCCGCAATCGTCGAAGCCGTGTCCTCCTCGATCAGCTTGGAGGACTTGTGCGCGAAGTACAGGCCGGTCGGCAGACCGTAGTCCGTAGTCGTTTTCTCGATCAGGCGCGGTACTGCGGCCTTGCCGCCGTTGGCAATCGCGCCCATATACAGCATCATGTTGATCGGGCACATGGTATCCTCACCCTGACCAACACCCGCCCACGCGAGCTGGTTATCATTGCCGTCAAAATTGAAGTGGCCTTCCGAACTGTTGATGCCATCCACCTTGATCGACTCGGTCAGCCCGGCCGCGTCGGTGTACTTCTGCATGGTGTCGCCACCCAGTTCGACCGCAAGCTGGCCGAACACGCCGTTGCAGGAGTTGGCAAGCGCGTCCTCGATATCCTGCTCGCCATGCGCATATGGACAGGTGACCACATCGCCGCCGATTTCGACCGAGCCGGTGCAAGTCCACGTGCGGCTAAACAGGTCGGGCAGGTTTTCGATCGCCGCGTTCAGCGTCACGACCTTGAAAATCGAGCCGGGGATGGAGTTTGCCAACAGCAGGCGGTTGACGTACACACCTTCCCAAGCCGGGTCCTCCGGGTCGATGGTGGGCGGGTCGGCGGGGTCAAAGGTCGGGGTCGAAACCATACACAGGATCTCACCCGTCTTGTAGTTGTACACACCCACCGTGCCGCGCATCCCGCCCAGCGCCTGATAGGCGATGTTGTTGAGGTAAGCGTCAATGGTCAGATAGAGGTTATTGCCCGTGCCCAGCGGCGAATACACACCGGTCAGCAGGTTATAGCCCGACAGCTTATCTGCGAATGCGGTCAGCGCACCCGCGCCGATGTTGCCCGCGGGATCGCCCACCGCGTGCAGGGTCGCGCGGCGGATGTCGCTGTCCGGATAATACGTGCGGTTACCGTCCCCGTCCAGCGAGGAGAGTACGTCGCCGTCCCGGTCGAGGATGGTGCCGCCCTTGAGCTGTCCGGAGTTGCTGTACAGGTGGCGGTTATAGGGATAGGACGCCCAGTCGCCGCCGTCCACAACAAACTGGAAGCAGAAAACAGCAAGGCCAAGCCCCAAAAGCGCCGCCAAGATCAGGCAGAACACACCGCGTTTTTCGATTTTCCGCATTTAGTCCACCTCCCCGCGCAGTTCGCGCCGCGAGGGCAGCTTGACCGCAAAGGACGCATTCTGCCGCGTGTCGGTTGCCTTGAGGAAGGCGAGCATCCCCCATGCCGACAGCATGGACGAACCGCCGTTCGAAACAAAGGGCAGGGTAACGCCGGTAAACGGCAGGATATCAACCGCACCGAATACGTTCAGGCAGGTCTGGAACACCAGCAGACTGGTGGCGGCACAGGCCGCGATGGTATAGAAGCTCGACCGGCCCGCACGGCACGCGCGCACCGCGAACACGGCCAGCGTGATGATGCACAGGATGGTCAGCACGGCAATCACCAGCCCCCATTCCTCACACAGCATACCGAACACGATATCGGTGTCTGCTGCGGGCAGGCCGGACAGCCAGCCCTTGCCCGCGCCCACGCCGATCATACCGCCCGAGGCGGCGGCGGTCAGCGTATGGGTCTGCTGGAAACCTGCGTCGTACACATCCTCCCAAATGTGGCCCCACGAAGCAAAACGCGCGGCAACGTGCGGCTTGACGGTCAGCATGACCATGCCGCCGCCGAAGCAGCCCGCACAGATCAGGCCGAGGATCGCAAAATCGCCCGAACGCAGGAACGCGATCACAAGGAAGGTCACAAAGAACACCAGCGCCGTACCGAAGTCGTTTTGCAGCGCCAGACAGCCGCCGCAAATGCCGGTCAGGCCGATGAACATCCACAGGTTACGCTTGTTGAACAGCCGGTCAAGCGTTGCCGCACCGGCAAAAATATAGCAGATCTTGGCGATTTCCGAGGTTTGCAGCGACAGCGGACCAAGGCGCAGCCACGCCTTTGCACCGCCTTGGCTCGAACCGATCAGCAGCGTGATCACCAACAGGCCGACCGCTGCCGCGCCCATGAACCAGCGCACTTTCTGTGCGCGCGTCAGATCACGCAGGAAAAAGCCGAGGATCAGGAAAATGGCAAGACCCATCAGAATGGCGATCAGCTGTTTGGGCATTTCCTCCGGCACTTTGGAGCCGGTCACGGCCAGTGACAGCGTACAAAGGAAAAACGCGATCGTCTCCATCTCGAAGCCGATACGCCTAAACGAGCGCAGGATGATGAAATATCCCCAGCACACCAGCGTCAGCACCAGAAAGGTCAGCGGGATGGTCACGGTTGCCTTGTCCCCTGCCGCAATGATCAGCTGCAGGGCGGTCAGCACCTGAAAAAGCGTCAGCAGCACGAGCGAGCCCCACATACCTGCCGGGCGGCCCTCCATACGGCGTTCCACCATCTGCTCGCGCTTTTCCTCCACCGAAATGGGCACCAGCATGGTCGGGATGCCGCCAAAGGCGACCGTATCCCCGTCCTCGACCACCGCATACTCATCCACCGGCAGGTCGTTGACCGTCACGCCCCCCTTGGAGCCGAGGTCATACACCGTCCAGCTGCCGTCGTCCTCTCGGATGAGGGCAGCGTGCTGCCGCGAGACCGAAGGGTATTCGATCTGCACGTCGCACGAGGGGGCACGGCCGATGATGTTCTCCCAGTTGGTGATGGGCAGGCGCACACCATTCGCCATCGCCAGATAACCCCAAACCTCGTCCGGATGCTTGACCTTCCAGAGCGAGCGGATCGCACCGACCAGAATCATCAGCGCAAGGATGGGAAACACAAACCGCACCACGGTTGTGTACCATGCGCCGACCAGCGGATTTTCCGCCAAAAAGCCGGTAATCATATCCAGCAGGCGCTGCAAAGCGTCGGTCATGTTGATTTTCCTCCTTTCGGAAATCAAATTCTTTAACCTTTATATTATAGCACAGCTTGTCAAGGAACCGGTGAATCGACGGGAAACGACAGCATCGGATAGGGCTTGACAGCATCCGCGCAGGGTGATACACTAATATTCTAAGAGCATACAGCGACAAACGAAGTTTGCAGGAAAAAGCCGTTTGGCTTGCCGAAGGAGCAAAACTCTCAGGCGTCCGGTTTTCCGGATGGGGACTGTAAATGGATGTGACTCTGGAGAACGCTCCGCAGGGAGCTGCCGAAGGTGCAAAGCGTGCGGCTGGGGAAATCCGCGCGCCAATCTCTCAGGCAAAAGGACAGAGTGCGAACCACAGCGCAAAGCGGGCACTTTTTTTGCGTTCCTGCCGTGTGCTGTCCGGCCGTTCTTTCAGAGTCAGACCCGAAAATGGGTTCTGGCTCTTTTTGTTTGCCGCAAAAACAGAAAAAAGGGGTATGTAGGTAAAATGTCAATGGATCAACTGGCGGATCTTGTAAGCAAGATCAGCGACATCGTGTGGAACAGCGTATT
>CALWEB010000051.1 GCA_944376955.1 uncultured Agathobaculum sp.
TGGCAGCCGAAGAAGGATTCGAACCCTCACAAACAGAGTCAGAGTCTGTCGTGCTACCTTTACACAATTCGGCTGTATTTTTGTTTTGTCCTTGCGACTTGTATAGTATACAACGGATGATATGTTATGTCAAGAGTTTTTTCTGGAAAAAACATTTTTTCTATCCAGACAATTTTTGCATTCATATATTTGGAATGGGGAAGGGGGGATTTCCCCGCCTTCCTCATTCGCTGTTAGTCAGAGATTGGCGAAGCTTTTCGAGCGCCCGTTTTTCAATGCGCGATACATACGACCGTGAAATGCCGAAGCGTTTGGCGATCTCGCGCTGGGGGAGCGGTGCAGGCAGACCAAGCCCATATCGCAGACGGATGATCTCCCGTTCGCGCGGCGAAAGCGCGACAGCCAGTGCATGGTGCATGGCGTTGTAGCGGTCGTGCTCCTCTACGGCGGTTAGGCCGTCATCCTCGCAGCAAATGACATCCTGCAGCGCCAGTGCATTGCCATCCCCATCGGTTTCAAGGGTGTCGGATAACGAAAGTTCTCCTGCGAACTTGCGTTTTTGACGAAAGTGCATCAGCAGCTCATTTTCAATACACCGGGAGGCGTATGTAGCCAGTCGGATGCTTTTATCGGCGCGGAAGGTGCTGACCGCCTTGATCAACCCGATTGTGCCAATGGAAATCAGGTCATCCTGTTCGGCACTGGACGCATAATATTTCTTGACAATGTGCGCCACCAGCCGCAGGTTGTGTTCAATCAGCTGCGCACGGGCTTTTTTTTCGCCTTCCTGCTGCATTTTGCGCAGCAGTTCGGCCTCTTTTTCCGGCGGCAGCGGTTTGGGGAATGACCCGTCCGCGCCCTGCACCCGCAGGACCAGAAAAAAGAATGCGCCGCCCAGCGCAAACAGGGCGGGAAACAGCATAAAAATGCACCTCGCTTTTCCTAAGATACCGTTACAGTATGCCTGTCGATGGCTGTCCTATGCCGCAGAAAATAGGGCTTGTAATTTGCACGGGAATCCATTATAATATGATAGTATTCATGGCGAAATGCACGAGGAGGTGTAAGCGATGCCAAGTGGACAAGATTATCTGATGTATATCGGACAGTTTGCGCCGCTCGTGGTGTTGATTGTGCTGTTTTATTTACTGCTGATCCGTCCGCAGCGCAAGCGCGATAAGGCCGAACGCGATATGCGCAATTCGATTGAAGTGGGCGACGAGATCTCCACGATCGGCGGTTTTATCGGCCGCGTTGTCAGCATTAAGGATGATGTGCTGGTGATCGAGACTTCCAGCGACCGTACCA
The DNA here is from genome assembly GCA_944376955.1 of uncultured Agathobaculum sp. Lineage (GTDB taxonomy): Bacteria > Bacillota > Clostridia > Oscillospirales > Butyricicoccaceae > Agathobaculum. The sequence goes on from CALWEB010000051.1 coordinate 1,309, forward strand.
AGCTCAAGATTTACCGTTGGGCGATCCGCGGTAAGGAGGCTCCGGCGACCGAAACTGTTGAGGCGCCCAAGGATGCGGATAAGAACGCGAAGTAATAAACCAGTTTCTTGCCGAATAGGATAAAGCAGAATCATTCGGCGGGAGGATGCGTAAGTTATGAGAAAAACCAACGAAGGGCCTTCGCCCGTCGGCGTATTGCTGCCGGCAGCGGTGGCAGGCTTGCTGACGACTTTGCTGCTCATGCTGGTCGGTGCAATTTTTGTACACCGCCGTATTTTGGCGGAACCGGCGATCACGCCGTGCGCGCTGATTTTTTTGGCGGTCGGCTGTGCGGTTGCCGCGCTTGTTTCGGCAAAGCGCGCCCCGGGCGGGAAATTCCTGTGGGCAATGGGCGCAGGGATTCTGGTTTTTCTGGTCCTGCTGCTGGTGAGCATGATTCCGCTTGCCCAGCCGGTCAATGTTGTGCGTGTGGCGGTCAGCTTGCTTTGCACGCTGGCAGCTTCGGCGCTGGGCGGTTTTGCCGGCGCCAATATGCGTAAGCGAAAAAAATACCGTCATTTGAAAAAGTAGGAGGGAAATTTCCATGAAGCATGTTTCTACGCTGACCTCTGCAACCCTGAAGCAGACCGCGGCACACGGTGGCTGCGGCGAGTGCCAGACTTCCTGCCAGTCTGCGTGCAAGACCTCTTGCACCGTGGCAAACCAGAAGTGCGAGCACGCGAAGTAATCGCGGGTTTTAAGAAGTCAATCGCAAGGCGTGCCGGTTGCGGCGCGCCTTGTTTGTTGCGTATCGGAGGAAGAAAAATGATTCATCGTTATCAAAAAAACGGTTTGAATTTTGTGTTGGATGTCAATTCGGGCGCGGTGCATGTGCTGGATGACATCAGCTATGCGGTATCCGGCCTGATCGACGAGAAGATGGCGGACACCTGCCCGCAACAGGTTGTGGATGCGCTGCCGCAGTATCCGGCGGATGAGGTGCGCGAGGCGTACAGCGAACTGGTGGAGCTGAAAAAGGCCGGTCAGCTGTTTGCGGAGGATGACTACATCGACGTGAGCAAGTACATCCCGGTTGGCGCGCCGGTCAAGGCGCTGTGCCTGCATGTCGCACATGACTGCAACCTGCGCTGCAAATACTGTTTTGCGTCCACCGGCGACTTCGGTCAGGGACGCAAGATCATGCCGCCGGAAATCGCCAAAAAGGCGATTGACTTTGTCATCGCGCGCTCAGGCAAGCGCCATAATATCGAGGTGGACTTCTTCGGCGGCGAGCCGCTCATGGCGTGGGACACGGTCGTGCAGACGGTCGATTATGCGCGCAGCCTGGAAGAGAAATACAACAAGAAGTTCCGCTTCACCATTACCACCAACGGCCTGCTGCTGGATGCGGACAAGCGTGCCTATATTAACGAGAATATGGACAATGTCGTGCTGTCGCTCGACGGCCGTCCGGAGGTGAACGACGAGTTCCGCAAGACCGTTTCGGGTGCGGGCAGCTATGACGTGATCGTTCCGAACTTCAAGGCACTGGTCGATGCGCGCGATCCGGAGAAGGACTATTATGCGCGCGGCACGTTTACTTCGCACAATCTGGATTTTGCCGACGACGTGGTACATATCGCGGACGCGGGCTTTGACCGCCTGTCTGTCGAGCCGGTGACGGCTGACCCCGGCTGCGGCTACGACCTGACCGAAGCCGATCTGCCCAAGATCGAGGCCGAGTACGACCGTCTGACTGAGATCATGCTCGAGCGCAGGAAGGCGGGCAAGCCGTTCTCGTTCTTCCATTTTATGGTCGATCTGGATCAGGGGCCGTGTGTCGTCAAGCGTCTGCGCGGCTGCGGCGCGGGCTACGAATATGTGGCCGTCACGCCGGATGGCGATATCTATCCCTGCCACCAGTTTGTCGGCAAAGAGGAGTTTAAGCAGGGCAGTGTGCTCGACCAGTCGTTCAATATGGACATCGCGGCCAAGTTTGCCGGCATGAACATCTATACCCGTCCCAAGTGCCAGAAGTGCTGGGCAAAATTCTATTGTTCGGGTGGTTGCTCGGCGGCAAATTACAATATGAACCACGATATGAATGATTCGTATGACCTTGGCTGTGAGATGGAGCGCAAGCGTTTGGAGTGCGCAATTTACCTAAAAGCAATGGAAAAGCTTTGTGCAGATTAGTCATTCCGCCAAAAAATTTCAAGATGGCGCAAAATGCGTTGCGGAGGGCCGCAAGGCTGACGTATAATGACTACTGTATTTTCAATGTTCCTCGGTGAAGGAGATGATGATATGCCGCAGAATGTTTTGGTGTCTGTGCTGGGCGAGGGGGAA
>CALWEB010000052.1 GCA_944376955.1 uncultured Agathobaculum sp.
GAATACGCTGGATGTGGTGCATGACTTTCTGCGGCGTCAGGTGAAGCCGGGCGCGTTTTGTATCGACGCAACGGCTGGCAAAGGACGCGATACTGTGCTGCTGTGCCGGCTGGCCGGGACGGAAGGACGCGTGCTGGCGTTTGACGTGCAGGAAGCGGCGGTGGCGCAGACGCGCGCATTGCTGGAGGCAGAGGGGTTAACGGCTGAGGTCGTGCTGGACAGCCATGCCAACATGGCGCACTATGCCGCGCCAGAAAGTGTGGACTGCATCGTGTTCAACTTCGGCCGTTTACCGGGCGGCGATCCCAAAATCTTTACCACGGCGGCGTCTTCCATCCCCGCGATTGATGCAGGGCTGGGTTTGCTGCGTCCGGGCGGCGTGATGGCGCTTGCGCTCTATTATGGGAAAGAAAACGGTTATGACGAGAAAAATGCTATATTATCGCACTTAAAGTCGTTAAATGACCGGGTGTTCACTGTTCTGGCCTGCGATTGGCTTAACCGGAAGCACGATCCGCCGCTGCCGATTTTCATCTGGAAAGAATAGCAGGGATATGCTATAATCGGCAGGAAGGAGGGATGCATCATGCCTTGGTGCCCCAAGTGCAAAGCAGAATACCGGGAAGGGTTCACAGAGTGCAGCACATGCCATGTGCCGCTGGTGGACACGCTGCCCGAAGAAAAAGAATTAGCGGGGCGTGCGAAGTTTGTTCTGCCGGATGGCATGGAACGGCCGGTGGCCATCTATACTGCCCAAAACCGTCTGGAAGCGGAGACGGTCTGTGACCTTCTGCGCGAGCATGATATCGCCGTGTTTGACCGTCCGGCAGCATTCCGGCAGATTCAGGCCTATGCCGGAGCGGATGCGCGGTTTGGCGTGGAAATTGTGGTGGATGCCAGCCAGACGGCGCAGGCGCGCGCACTGATTGACGAAATGAACCACGATCTGGCGGAGCAGCCGGTGGACGAGGAGGCGCTCGCGCGTCTGGCGGAGGAACAGGCAATGCAGATGCCCGAACAGCCGATGGAGGACAACATTTCGTTCCGTCTGCTGCCCGTGGTAGTGGGCATCCTTGTAGTAGCGCTTGTGCTGCTGTATTTTGTGTCAAACTGAAGGAGGCGAGCCTATGCCCTGGTGTCCCAAATGCGGAGCAGAGTTCCGCGAAGGCTTTACCGCCTGCAATACCTGCCATGTCAAGCTGATCAGCCATAAGCCGGATGGCACGGAGATGATTGAGGAATTGCCTGCGCCTCCCGGTGGTTGGGAGCGGGAAAGTCGCAAAAAACAGCGGCTGCTGCGTATTTTGCGCGCGCTGACGGTGCTATTGCTGGCGCTCGCTGCCGCACTACTGCTGCAAAACCGGTAAAAAGCATGAAAAAAGCGTGTACTCTTTGAGTACACGCTTTTTTATTTGGTTCGCTTAAAGGATACCGTCGAACAGCCCGGTAAAATCGAGCGTCGCAAAGTAATCCTTCGGGGTTTCCGCACGGCGGATCAGCTCTACCGAGCCATCCTCGTGCAGCAGCAGCTCTGCCGAGCGCAGCTTGCCGTTGTAGTTATAGCCCATCGAGAAGCCGTGCGCACCCGTATCATGGATATAGATGTAATCACCGATATCGATGCGGGGCAGGTTGCGGTCGATGGCAAACTTGTCGTTGTTTTCGCACAGGCCGCCGGTTACGTCGTAGGTGCGGTCGTGCAGGGCGTTTTCCTTGCCCAGCACGGTGATGTGGTGGTATGCGCCGTACATCGCCGGACGCATCAGGTTAGCCGCACACGCGTCCAGACCGGCGTATTCCTTGTAGGTGTGCTTGTGGTGGATGCACTTGGCAACCAGAGCGCCATACGGCCCGAGGATGAAGCGGCCCATCTCGGTATAGATGGCGATGTCATCCATACCGGCCGGGATGAGGACTTCCTCATACGCGCGGCGCACGCCTTCGCCAATCGCCATGATATCGTTTGGCTCCTGCCATGGCTTATAGGGGATGCCCACGCCGCCGGACAGGTTGATGAATGCGATGTGTACACCGGTCTCCTTCTGGACTTCGACAGCCAGCTTGAACAGGATACGGGCCAAAGCCGGGTAATACTCGTTTGCCACGGTGTTGGAAGCGAGAAACGCGTGGATGCCGAAATTCTTGACTCCCTTGGCCTTCATATACTTGAATGCCTCGATCAGCTGTTCGCGGGTCATGCCGTATTTGGCTTCCTGCGGGGTGTCCATAATCTCGTTTTCCAACACGAAGTCACCGCCCGGATTGAAACGGCAGGACATGGTTTCCTTCCACTCGCCAACCTTGTCGTAATAGTCGAGGTGGGTGATGTCGTCAAAGTTGACGATCGCATCCAAGTCGCTGGCCAGCTTAAAGTCCTCGTTCGGGGTGACGTTGGAGGAGAACATAATGTCGTGGCCGGTGATGCCGCAGGCTTTGCTCAGCAGCAGCTCGGTGTAGCTCGAGCAGTCGCAGCCGAAGCCTTCCTCATGCAGCAGCTGCACCAGACGGGGGTTGGGCGTAGCCTTGACCGCAAAATACTCCTTGAAGCCGGGATTCCATGCAAATGCCGCCTTGACCTTGCGGGCATTTTCGCGGATGGCTTTCTCGTCATAGATGTGGAACGGGGTGGGGTAGGTCTTTGCGATCTCCTGCACCTGTTCGAGTGTTAAAAAGGGTTTCTTTTCCATTGGTTTGTTCGCCTTTCCTTCAGGGTTTATTCATCGGATTGTTTGCCGAGGATGCGCTCAAAACGGCGGCGCATATCGTCCTCGATACGTTGGGTTTCAATCTGGTCAATTTCCGCGATGCGGCCGTCGCGGATGACGACGACCATGCCTTCGCCCAGCATGGCGGGGGCGTCGGCGCGGGGGAAATTGATCATCTTTCCACCGATTTCCACAACCACATCATCGCCTTCAAAGCGATCGACAATACCGGTCTGTTTCATGCAGCATTCTCCTTGCTTGATGACGGTGGGTGAAGCGGGAGGATGACCGTGCCGCACTCCGCTGTGATGCGGACGTCATCCACCCCCGCAAGGGACAGGTTTTGCAGCGTTTGCGGGTCGGGGTGGCCGTAGTCATTGTCTACGCCGCAGGAGATGACGGCTACGGATGGCTGTACCGTTTGCAGGAAGGACAGGGAAGAGGAGGTCGCAGCGCCATGATGCCCCACCTTGAGGATGTCGCAGCGCAAGGACGGGTAATGGGCGAGGAGCGACTGCTCGGCCGCGGCTTCCGCATCGCCCATCAGCAGAACGTTCTGATCGCCTGCCCGGAACAGGGTGACGAGCGAGCGGTCGTTCAGGTTGCCGCCCGGCACATCGTCTGCGGGGCCGAGGAAGGTGAGCGAAGCGCCCGAGTCGAACACCAGTTCATCGCCCGGGGTGGGGATGGTGGGCTGCACGCCCTGTGCTTCCAGTGCATCCAGCATTTTAGAATAGGTGGAGGTGTTTTGCGTTTCCGGTCCCATGTAAAAATGGTCGATCGGGAACGCCTCAATCACCTGCGCCATGCCGCCGATGTGGTCGGCATGGGGATGGGTGGCGACAGCGGCATACAGCCGGGTGACGCCGAGTTCTTCCAGATAGCGGACGACCGTTGCACCGCTTTCCGCCGTGCCGGCATCGACCAGTACCGCCTGCCCGCCGGAAAGCAGCAGTTCGGCGTCGCCTTGGCCGACGTCGATAAAGTGGACGGCGGTTTCGGCCGTCAGCTCGCGCTGTGGGAAGAGGTTGTCGGATACCTGCACAAAGCCGCCAAGGGCGAGTGCGGCGGCTGCCGCCAACCAGAAAAGCCGTCTGAGTTTGCGTTTCATTTATTCCTCACAGGTGCGGTAGGAGTCAAACTGGTCGGTGACTTCCTTGGACGGGGCGGGGGTCAGCAGGCTGACCACGAAAATGGCGATCAGGCCGCAGGCGAAACCGGGTACGATCTCGTACAGTTCAAAGATGCCGCCGGACAGTTGTGCCCATACCAGATCGACCATGCCGCCAACAATGATGCCGGCATAGGCGCCATACTTGTTGGTGCGGCGCCAGAACAGCGAGCAGAGTACCAGCGGGCCAAAGGCAGAGCCAAAACCGGCCCATGCGTATTCCACCAGACCCAGCACGGTGCTGTTCTGGTTGGTGGCGATGAAAACAGCGATCAGCGCCACCACAATGACGCAAATGCGGGAGACCCACATCAGTTCGGACGGGGAAGCGTTCGGACGGATCTTATTATGATAAAAGTCCTCGGTGATGGCCGATGCGGTAACCAGCAGCTGGCTGTCCGCCGTGGACATGATAGCTGCCAGAATGGCAGACAGGAAAATACCTGCGATAAACACCGGGAAAATACGGCTAACCATGTTAATGTAAATGGTTTCTTCGTTGCCGGCCGTGACCAGCAGGCCGTCGCCCAGGAACATGCGGCCGGAAACGCCGATCAGCACGGCGGCGGTCAGCGAGATCAGCACCCAGGTGGTGGCGATGCGGCGGGATTTCTTGATCGCGCCGGGCGACGCAATGCCCATAAAGCGCACCAGAATGTGCGGCTGGCCAAAGTAGCCAAGGCCCCAGGCGAGCAGCGAAATGATGCCGAGCGCTGTGTAGGGGATGCCGGTTGCGCCATCCACAAAGATGTTCAGGAAGTTGGGGTTAAAAGCTTCCACCTGCGCAAAAAAGTCGGACGGGCCGCCCATCGAGCCAATGGCGATGGAAGGCACGGCAATTACGCAGAAGAACATCAGCAGGCCCTGGAAAAAGTCGGTCCAGCAAACGGCAAAGAAGCCGCCCGCAAAGGTATACGAAATGACAACGACCGCGCCAATCACCAGCGACACCAGATAGGGGATGCCGAACACAGAGGAGAACAGCTTGGCGCAGGACACAAAGCCGGATGCGGTGTAGAACAGGAAAAACACCAGAATAAACACGGCTGCGATCACAGAGATCATACCGCTATCATCGTGGAAGCGGTTTTTGAAAAACTGCGGAAGCGTAATCGCGTCATTTGCAACCTTGGTGTACTGGCGCAGTGGCTTGGCAACCAGAAGCCAGTTAAGATAGGTACCCACGGCAAGGCCGATGGCGATCCAGCCCGCAGAAATGCCGGACAGGTACGCCGCGCCGGGCAGACCCATCAGCAGCCAGCCGGACATATCCGAGGCCTGCGCGCTCATGGAAGTGACCCACGAGCCAAGTTTGCGGCCGCCTAGGAAATAATCGGTCGTCGTCCGGCTTTTGCCCATAAAGTACATACCGATACAGATCATAAAGATCAGGTATACGCCGAAAGCGGCGATCGTAATGATGCTGTCAAAGTTCATGTATAGTTACCCTCCCAAAATTCATGTTTATTATACATGGAAACTGCTTTTTTTGCAAGAACACGGGGGCAGAATTGCGTGGCTGGATAAAAATATACGCTTTGCACAATTTTATGCGGTTTTCTTTCATGGCAGTTATCGGAAACGTCTGCGTACCAGTCGGCAAGGCAGAAGAAAAGAGGCTGCTTTGGAGCAGCCTCTTTGCAGGAAATTTCCGTTTATAATTGCATGGCCCGTGCCAGCTTGCTGTCCGGTTCGGGCACGAGCGACAGGTGGTCAGCCAG
>CALWEB010000053.1 GCA_944376955.1 uncultured Agathobaculum sp.
AGCGGCTTGCCCGCAGCGTCCAGCACATACCACTTACGCTCGACAGTCTCTGCCTTAGCCATAAAAGTAGACATGTTTTCTTCCTCCGTTTATTCTATCAAAAATTATTTTGACAACATTTTCATGCACTCTAAGCGAGCATATCTATTAAAACACATCGGTTTGTGCAAGTCAAGCGGAATTTTTAAAATTTCTATTAAATCCACGAAGAACTCTTTTATTTTCGCTTATTCTCTTTCAATCTCTCGTTTTCTCACTTTTCAATTTAAAATTTTTATTTGCGTCCCAAGCGGTTTTCTGTTATAAATAATTGTATTTGACTCACTTTCACGAAAAACGGGAGACCAAACCATGCAGAAAATGCTCTCTTACGTCCGCCGTGCGGTGGACCATTACCATATGATCGAAGCCGGCGACCGCATTGCCGTCGGCGTGTCGGGCGGCAAGGACTCGCTCGCACTGCTGGTTGCGCTTGCAAAGCTGCGCTCCTTTTACCCCAAGAAATTTGAGGTGATTGCCATCACGCTCGAGATGGGCTATGACGAGATGGACTTCTCCCCTGTCCAGACGCTGTGCGACGAGCTGGGCGTGGAATACATCCGCATCCCGACCCAGATCGGCCCGATCATCTTTGACATCCGCAAAGAGGAAAACCCCTGCGCGCTTTGCGCCAAGATGCGCCGCGGCGCGCTGCACGAAGCGGCACTGGCCGCGGGCTGCAAAAAGGTAGCGCTCGGCCATCACTTTGACGATGTAGTGGAAACCTATATGCTGTCGTTATTCTACGAAGGGCGCATCTCCTGCTTCCAGCCGGTGACCTTCCTCGACCGCACGGGCATCACGCTCATCCGCCCGTTGCTTTACACGCCCGAATATTATGTGCGTTCGTTTGCCCAGCGGCACGCGCTGCCCATCGTCCACAACCCCTGCCCGGCCGACGGCAACACCAAGCGGCAGGAGATTAAGGATCTGCTCAAGAACCTGGAACAGACCATGCCCGGCCTGCGTGACCGCATCTTCGGCGCGATCCAGCGGTATCCCCTCCAAGGCTGGGCGCCCGACCGCACCCGCACCCCCAAGCGCCCAAAATGACCTGACTGCCGCCGTTCCTGCAAACGGAACGGCGGTTTTCTTCGATTTTACAGAAATCCCTTTGTGTTTCCCTCTGTTTTATGGCATACTAAAGAAAAGAGGTATTGAGAGGAGCTGCATTCCATGGACAACCGCACCGACCGACAAAAATATCTGCGCCTGCTCGCACTGCAATATCCCAATGTGCGCGCAGCAAGCAGTGAAATCATCCATTTGCAGGCCATCCTCAGCCTGCCCAAGGGCACTGAGCATTTTATGAGCGATCTGCATGGCGAAGCGGACGCTTTTGTACATATCCTGAACAACGCCTCGGGCGCCGTGCGCGAAAAGGTGGATATTGTCCTGCGGGACAGCCTGCCAGCCGATGAGCGCGCCCGGCTGGCGACCCTGATCTACTACCCGGAGGAAAAGCTAGAGGAGCTGGCCGCCGCCTCGCCCGACCGCGCCGAGTGGTACCGCATCACGCTCAGCCGCCTGCTCGAAATCTGCCGCCTGTGCGCGTCCAAATACACGCGCGCCAAGGTACGCCGTGCCCTGCCGCGCTGGAATGGCGACATCATCAACGAACTGCTCAACAAGAATAACGATATCTACAACAAACGGGAATACTTTGACACGGTGATTTCTTCGATCATCGAAACCGACCGTGCTGAGGAGTTCATCATCTCCATGTGTAACCTGATCAAGCGCCTTGTGGTCGATCACCTGCACATTGTGGGCGACATTTTCGACCGCGGCCCGCGTGCGGATATCATCATGGACATGCTGATGGACCACCACTCGGTCGATATCCAGTGGGGCAACCACGATGTGCTGTGGATGGGCGCTGCCACCGGCAGCCGCACCTGCATTGCAACCGTTTTGAGCAACTCGATCACCTACAACAACCTTGATGTGATCGAAACCGGCTACGGCATCAGCCTGCGCCCGCTCGCCTTGTTCGCGGATGAGACCTACCGCGGTAGTGACGTTTCCTGCTTCCTGCCCAAAACGCTTGAACCCGCCGAACAAACCGGCGTGGATACCGCACGCGCTGCGCGGATGCACAAGGCAATCGCCATCATCCAGTTCAAGCTCGAGGGGCAGACCATCCGGCGCAACCCCTCCTTCCACATGGAGGATCGCTTGCTGCTCGACAAGATCAACTTTGAAAAGGGCACGGTGACGCTGCCGACCGGCGAATACAAGCTGCGCGACTGCGACTTCCCGACCATTGACCCGGCCGACCCCTACCGCCTGACGCCCGAGGAACACAACCTGATGGCGCAGCTGAAAAATTCCTTCCTGCGCAGCGAGAAATTGCAGCGGCACATCGGCTTTCTCTATTCCAAGGGCGGTCTGTACAAGTGCTTTAACGGCAATCTGCTGTTCCACGGCTGCATCCCGCTGGACAGCAACGGCGAATTTCTGCAATTCTCCTTTGGCGGGCAGCAGCTGTCCGGTAAGGCGCTCATGGATTGGTGCGAAACCGTCGCCCGCGAAGGCTATTATGCACGCGAAGGCACGGACGAGCGCCAGTTCGGCAAGGATTTCCTGTGGTTCCTGTGGTGCGGGCGCAACTCGCCCTCGTTTGGGCGCGACCACATTGCTACCTTTGAGCGCCGCCTGATTGCCGACCAATCCACTTGGGCCGAGCCAAAGAACCCCTATTATTCCTTCTATAACGAGGATGAAGTATGCGTGCGCATCCTGCGCGAATTTGGTCTGGAAGGCGAACACTGCCACATCGTCAACGGCCATGTGCCGGTCAAGACCAAGGACGGCGAAAGCCCGATCAAGGCGGGCGGCCGCCTGATCGTGATCGACGGCGGGTTCTGCCGCGCCTACCAGCCGACAACCGGTATCGCGGGCTATACATTGGTGTTTGACTCGTGGGGCATCCACATCACCGCGCACGAGCCCTTCCCCGGAAAGGAAACCGCCATCCGCGACAACAAGGACATCCTGTCCACCTCGATGGCGTTCGACCGCTCGGAAAACCGCATCCGCATCTGCGAAACCGATGTCGGCCATTCGCTCCAGCAGACGATTGATGATCTGAAAGAGCTGCTGGCCGCCTTCCGCCGCGGCGAGATCAAGGAGGATAACAGCGCCGGCTGATCCCGGACACAAACAAAAAAGGCTCGCAGCCGATTGGCTGCGAGCCTTTTGCTTCTTTTTCTGTCTTGCTTACTCGGCTACCGCGAAGGACAGGAAATTGTCCGCGTAGTAATCGCCGTTTTCCTCATCCAGTACCACACAGATCAGGTCGCCGTTGCTCTCCACGCGCACCTTATCCGGGTTGACGCCAACGCAGATCCACTTGAACGGATCAATGCTCTCCGCGATCTTGGCCTTTGCCGCTTCCATGTCCGCGCCTTCCGGCATGCGCAGCAGCACGATCGAATGTGCCTGCGAAGTGATCATCGCCTCGGACGCAAGACCCGCTGCAAACTGCACGTCCTCTGTGCCAAGATACCAGTCCAAGCCGCGCTCGGTTTCGCCGCCCATGCCGTTGTAAAGCACGGTCTGGCCGACCATCAGATTCTTCTTATCGCCGTAAATCTGATCCATCAGCTTCATCAGTGCAGCATCTGCCTCGGGTGCTTCCGGCTTGGTGGGCTGCTCCGGCTCCTCCGCCTTCTTGTAGCCCCACTCGGCTTCGCCGTACTGCTTCATAAACAGGTCGTAGTTCTCACCGTAACGCGATGCATATACGCTTTCGATCTGCGGGTCAAAGGTATAGGCCACGCCGTCGATCGTGATCTCAGTCCATGCGTGCACCGACTCGCTGCCCTTGGGGGACACGCCCGTGCCGACGACCGCCTTGGCGTCATAACCCACCTGACGCGCCAGATAGGTAAACACGCTCGACCACGAGTAGCAGTTGCCGCGCTTATTTTTCAGCATGTTGATCGCCTGCTCGATCTCCCAGCCATCCTTGGAGGTGTCCACTTCCCCGATGCCCAGATAGCCGAAGGTCTTTTTCGCGTAGTCATAGACCGCTCGCAGCTTTTCCATCTGCGTCATTTTGTCGTTCACGACACCGGCCACGGCATTTGCCAAAAGCTGATCCAGTTCCTCCGAGCCGGTCGTATAACGGCCGTTCCGGTCAAGTTCCAAACCGTCCACCGTCTTATTGTAGTCGAACTGCTGCGCATCGTTGACGTGGAACAGCAGGCCGCCGATGTTGTGCCAGCCGGCTGCCAGCGTCGTGGTTTCCTTGTCATAAGAGGTCCAGGTTTCGCCGGCTTCGGTCTTTTCGTACTCGTGGTCGGTCGTCGCCTCGAGCATCGCCAGATAGGCCCAGTGGGTGTCCGGCACGTCCGGCATAATGCGGATGCCCTCGCCGGTAGACGCCATCACAGCGTCGCCCGTGCGATCGAGAATGCGGTTAAGGATGGTGACAACCTCCGCGCGCGTGATCGAAGCATCCGGACGGAACTGGCCGGACGGGTCGCCCGTAACCCAACCCTGCGCCAACGCAGTCTGCACCGCGTCATACGCCCAGTGTGTCTTAGGTACGTCGGTGAAGCTGCCCTCGGTGCCCTTATCGTCGTGCGGGATGCGGGACAGGATGGTCACGAACTCCGCGCGCGTGATTTTCGCGTTGGGGCGGAACGTACTGTCCTTGTAACCGCTGATCAGAGAATAACCGGTCATTTCACCGATTGCCTCGGCATACCATGCGTCTGCCGGCACATCGCTGAACAGATAATCCCCGCCGCCGGAAGATTCGGTCAGCAGAGAGGCAATCAGCTTGCAGGCCTCCGCGCGCGTGATCGAAGCATTGGGACGGAACGTGCCGTCATCATAACCATTCATATACTGCATGTGGTCGGTCGAGTTGAGTACCGGTACCTTGACCGGCGCCTGATCGGCCGCACTGGCCGCACAGGCCGATACCGGCAGCATAGTTACTGCCATCAATGCGGCGAGGGAAGCTGCGGTCACTTGCTTTTTCATAGGGAATTACTCCTTTTCGTCGTTTTGATCGTTCTGATCGGTTGGACGGAGTGTTTCCCCATTTGGTTCCCTGCCCTGCGCAGTTTTTTGCGAATTTTGTTGGTCTTCCCCGGACGCCGTGTCCAACACCACCGGAATCAGCGAGGCCGCCAACCTGCCTTTGCCGCGTGTTTTGACATAAAAGAAGCCGATGACCGAGAACACCACCGCACCCACGAAATTGACCATCAGGTCCTTCATGGTGTCGATCAAACCGATGTCCAGATAACCGCCGGGGAACTGCATCCAGTCCTCGCCGTTGACAATCAGGCTTTGAATCGGCTCATGCACCACCACATTCAGCCCATCCGGATTGAGCGAGACCGAATGGATGGTGGAAACCAGAAAATCCTTCTGCATATCCGTGCCGAAAAACTGGTCCATGCTGAACTCAAAAAATTCCCATAAAACGCCAACCGTCATGGAAAAGCAAAATGCCACAATCGCCAAAAACAGCGGGGATAACTTGACGGAAAACCGCTCGCTGCGGTTGAACAGATCCACCAGCGAAAAACCGACTGCGGCAACCAGAAAACCGTTGATGGTATGCAGCATGGTGTCCCATCCGGGGATGATGGTATAAAACGAGTTGATTTCCCCCAGGATTTCGGCTGCAAAGATAAAGCAATAGATAATCGCTTCCATCAGCGGCGGGATGTCGATATCCAGGCTCCGCTCAATCATCATCGGCACACAGAACAGCACCAGCGACAGTATGCAGACAAACATGTTCTCATACCGGTGCATAAATGCGGCGCGGATAAATGTCAACACGATAAAGAAGGACAAAACACCGCGGATGGTCAGCCGGCGGCGTGTCCGGCGGCGCTTTTCCACATTCAGTTCTGCCGCTGGCTTTTTCCCTTTCGGTTGTTTTGGCATATGAACCCCTCCCAATCCAGCCAATATCTTTTCACAAAGTATACCATAGTGCGCCGCAAAAGGAAAGGAGGCCAACCAGCCTTTTGTGGAGCCTATCCGATCGCTGCATCCCCTTTGCTGTCCCTTACCTACCCTGTCGGCCTATGACGCATGTTGAAACCAACGGATTTTGACGCTAAAGTCGAATTGCGTCAGATTGTTTTGGTTGTTTTGCACAGAAATTTAATTATATATAAAACTGCATTAGTAATTTTGTGCAAATTGCGCTTGACCGAAACAACACCAATATGGTATTCTTTTTTTGCCAGTTAAAGATAATCCATATCATTTAAAAGCTATGCTGATTAAGGAGGTTTCCCCATGTTGTTCCGAACCACCGACGCGCATGAAAAACTGCGCGCTGAAATCCGCGCATTTGCGGAAGCCGAGGTCAAGCCACAGGCTTTCCTCATGGATAAAGAAAACGAATTCCCGGCAGAAGCCGTCAAGAAAATGGGCGAGCTCGGTTTTATGGGGCTGCCTTACCCCAAGGAGTATGGTGGCGCCGGGCTGGATGTGCTCAGTTACGCAATCGCGGTCGAAGAGCTGTCGCGCGTAGACGGCGGTACTGGCGTTATTCTTTCCGCCCATGTATCACTCGGTTCCTGGCCGATTTTCGCTTTCGGCACCGAGGAACAGAAGCAGAAATACCTTGTCCCGCTGGCGAAAGGCGAGAAAATCGGCGCTTTCGGCCTGACTGAGCCCAATGCCGGTTCGGATGCAGGCGGCACGGAAACCACTGCAATCGACAAGGGCGACTATTACCTGCTCAACGGCGGCAAGATTTTCATCACGAACGCCCCCAAGGCGGATACCTATGTTGTGTTCGCGGTCACCACACCGGATATCGGCACCCGCGGCATTTCGGCATTCATCGTCGAAAAGGGTTGGGAAGGCTTCACCTTTGGCGACCATTACGACAAAATGGGCATTCGCTCCTCCTCCACCGCAGAGCTGATCTTCAACGATGTCAAGGTGCCCAAGGAAAACCTGCTCGGCAAGGAAGGGCAGGGCTTCAAAATCGCCATGGCAACGCTGGACGGTGGACGCATCGGCATTGCATCGCAGGCGCTCGGCATCGCACAAGGCGCATACGAGGCGGCGCTTGAATACGCCAAAGAGCGTGTCCAGTTCGGCAAGCCAATCGGCTTCCAGCAGGCGATCTCGTTTAAAATCGCGGACATGGCGACCAAACTGCGCTGTGCGCGGATGCTGGTGTACTCTGCGGCTGAGCTGAAAGAAGCGCACGAGCCTTACGCCACCGAGGCGGCCATGGCCAAGATGTACGCGTCCGACATTGCGCTGGAAGTAACCAACGATGCCCTGCAGATCTTCGGCGGCACGGGCTTCCTCAAGGGCATGGATGTCGAACGCATGTACCGCGATGCCAAGATTACCACGATCTACGAGGGCACCAACGAGATCCAGCGCGTCGTCATCGCCGCGAACATTCTGGGCAAGCCGCCCAAGAGCGAGGGTGGTTCGTCCAGCCGTCCGAAAAAGCCTGCGCCGGTTACCGGCGTGCGCAAGCGCAACATCCTCAAGGAGGGTCCCGCGGAAGAGAAGGTCGCGGCACTGGTCGCGGCGCTGCAGAAGGACGGACACGACTTTACCGTCGGCATCCCGCTCGATACCCCGATCACGCAGGCGGAGCGTGTGGTTTCCGCCGGCCAGGGCATCGGCAGCAAGGAGAACATGCAGCTGATCGAGGATCTGGCACGCGCCGCAGGTGCAGCGGTTGGTTCCTCCCGTCCGGTTGCGGAAACACTCAAATATGTGCCGCTTGACCGCTATGTCGGCATGTCGGGTCAGAAATTCAAGGGCAACCTGTACATCGCCTGTGGCATTTCCGGCGCCATCCAGCATCTCAAGGGCATCAAGGACGCCTCGACCATCGTGGCGATCAACAAAAACGGCAATGCGCCCATCTTCAAAAACTGCGATTACGGCATTGTGGGCGATGTCAACGAAATCCTGCCGCTGCTGACCG